>CAYZGB010000007.1:0-35636 GCA_964477915.1 uncultured Melioribacter sp.
TTAAGAAAAAACGGGCTGGGTTTCTACCAAGTTTAATAAACTCGGAATTTTCATTGTCTTTAACTTCAACAAATAATCGTGCACCTAAAGATTGCCATGGTGTTTTTCCAGTAACATTTAATTTCTTATCTAAACCTAGTTCAATACCTTTTTCCCATATTTCTTGATAAGTTAGAGGTTTATCTGAATTTTCAAGAACTTCCTTGGCAAAATCAAATAATGAATATTTCATAAACACACCATTATATTAATTTTATTAGACAATTAAATATTACTTAGCCCTATGAGAAAAGAACTATCTAAAACGTTGGGAAAAAACATTGTTCCTGCTAATCTATTAAAATAAGAAATTCAAAATTTAAATTAAAATATTTTCCTTCGTACAAAACTTAGTTTTGGACAAAAAACTAAACGATGATAATATTCCGTGAAAATTCGCCCCCAACACGTCAGAGTTCGAGCTATCTGTGTTCTATTTATCTGCAAAATTCCCGATTCTCGTGATAAATCAAAATGCTTCTTCGGCCTGAAAATAAATGCCGTAAGTTCCACGTCCGAAACCTACATCCAAACGAATATTCATTTTTTCGTATTCAGATAATCTGTAACGGAGACCGAGTCCGTACGAAACTTTAAGATTACGAAATCTGAGATATGAAGGCTTATTGAAGACATCACCAACACCCAAAAACAGAACGCCGAAAAACCGCTTGTAAATATGCAAACGCAGTTCCGTTTGCACTGTGAAAAATTCTTTATCGCGAAATCTTCCTTCGTAATAGCCTCGCATTCTGTATGAGCCTCCAAGTCTCGGATAATTATAAAACGGTGGAGAGCCGTTAACCGCATCATAATACGCCTCAAAGGCAAATATTTTGCTCTTGGACAATGTTAAGTATTTTCTTACGTCGAAAATAAAATCGCGGTAACGGTAATCGCCTCCCAGTAATTTATCGTAAAAAATCGATGATAATTCTATAAAATTTCCTTCCGAAGGATAAAAAACATTGTTTCGCGTATCGTATCTCAAAAGTATTCCAAAACCGGTGTTTAATCCGTCCTTGTTTCCCAAAATATCATCTTGTTTCAAATAAGGATTTTCGAGCGGATCAAAATTCAGAATATTTTTGTAGTTAAAAGAAACTCCGGCTAACAAACTTTCCGTAAATGAGTAATAAAATTTCGCTTCGAGATAAAGATCATTAAGTTTATAGTTAGGATTGGTTATTTCTTTTGTTTCGGAACCGAAACCGTAAAACTTTTCAATTAGCTTTTCGAACCATAAAATACCCGAAAATAAAATTTTCCCTCGGAATAAATAAATCTCGGCGTTCGAATAAATCAAATATTGTTTTGCAGTAGTATAATACGTCGAAAAAATTATTTTCGAAGGTCTTAAAAAATGCCATTTCAAATTCCTAAAAGAATAAACTCCACCACCACCAAAAGCAAGTTTTTTCTCGGGAGTGTAAAAAGCGAAAGGATAAACGTAAAACTCGGTTTTGTAGGCGTGTGTTGTATCTCTTTCTATTTTGTGGGGTTGCGAAAAAAGAAGAACTGGTAAAAGAAGAAAAGAAAAAAGTAAAATTTTATTCATTTTGAACCGAAATTTATCAAGTAATGTTTTTTAATTTAATAAAGTCTTAACGAAAAACAAAAACTTATTCATTGAAAATTTTTGTCTTATTTTGAATGATTTTATTTCGACTTCCTTTATATTTGCGGTTTCGTTATTTTTAATCAGCATAAAGGATTTGCAATGTTTGTAATAGAAGAGAAAATTGCCCGGGAATTAAATATCCCTCAAAAAAGTGTTAGCACTGTTTTGAACCTTTTTGAAGAAGGAGCGACAATTCCTTTTATTGCCCGGTACCGTAAAGAAAAAACCGGTGGGCTAAACGAAGAACATTTACGAAAAATTGAAGAACGTTTTTCTTACTTAATGTTATTGGAAAATAGAAAACAAACCGTATTGGATTCGATTGAAAAGCAGGGGGAACTAACTGAAGAACTTAAAAAGAAAATCCTTTTAGCCGAAAAGTTGCAAGAAGTTGAAGACTTATATTTACCTTACAAGCCCAAACGAAAAACCCGGGCAATGAAGGCAAAAGAAAAAGGTCTTGAACCGCTTGCCGAATTTATTTTAATGGAAGCACGAACTGATTCTTCAATCGAGGAAAAAGCAAAAATTTTTATTGATGAAGAAAACGAAATTCCTAACATTGAAACAGCAATTTCCTATGCATCCGATATTATTGCCGAAGCAATTAGCGAGACTGCCGAAGTTAGGAAATCGCTACGTCAAGCAATTCGCAAAGAAGGACAATTAATTACAAAAAAGATAGAAAGAAAAACCGATGAAAAAATAATAGCGAAAGACGTTTACGAAATATATCACGATTTCCGTTCGCCTTTGCTTAAAATAAAACCACATCAAACACTTGCTATTAATCGTGGTGAAAAAGAAAAATTCCTAAAAGTTACAATCGATTACAACAAAGAAAAAGCGTATCAAATTATTCGTAAAAAATATTTTGAAGGGAAAAACTCTTTTTTCGGTAAATATTTAACAGTTGCAATTGAAGATTCATATACGCGACTAATTTTTCCTTCGCTCGAAAGAGAATTAAGAAAAGAAATTACGGAAATTGCCGAAGAACATGCAATAGAAGTATTTGCAACAAACTTAAGACAATTGCTTTTACAACCGCCGGTTTTCGGTAAAATAATAATGGGAATTGACCCTGGATTTGTTTCTGGTTCCAAAGTAGCGGTAATTGATAAAACAGGAAAATATCTTGAAGGGAAAACTATTTATCCTCATCCTCCGCAAAATAAACGAAACGAAGCAAAGGAAATAATTTCCTATTTAATAAAAAAATATAAAGTTGATGTAATTGCAATAGGCAACGGAACAGCAAGTCGCGAAACCGAACAACTTATTGCCGAATTAATTAAAGAGAATAATCTGCAAACAAAATATGTAATTGTTAACGAAGCCGGTGCTTCTGTTTATTCTGCTTCAAAATTAGCAAAGGAAGAATTTCCCGAACTTGAAGCCAGTATGCGTGGAAACATTACCATAGCACGTCGATTGCTCGATCCTCTTTCGGAATTAGTTAAAATCGACCCGAAATCTATTGGTGTTGGACTTTATCAACACGATGTAAATCAAAAGAACTTATCGAAAAAATTGGATGATGTTGTTGAAAGCTGCGTTAACTTTGTAGGTGTAGATTTAAATACAGCGTCCGTTCCCCTTCTTACTTACGTTTCGGGGTTAAATAAAGCCATTGCAAAAAGAATTGTAAAGTACCGAGAAGATAAAGGGAAATTCGAAAACCGTGAAGAACTTAAAAATGTTTCGGGAGTTGGGGAAAAAGTTTTTGAACAAAGTGCCGGTTTTTTGAAAATTGCAAATGGAGAAAATCCTCTCGATAATACTTTTATTCATCCGGAATCATACGACGCTGTTAACAAACTACTTTCCTTTGCAAAAATAGATTCAAATAAAATTTCGGAAGCAGGACTTTTAATTGAAAAATACGTAAACAAAAATGGCTTGGAAAAAACAGCAAAAGAAATTGGGGTTGGTGTGCCAACATTGATAGATATAGTTGAAAATCTTAAAAAACCCGGACGCGATCCTCGAGAAGATTTACCTAAACCGATTTTAAGAAACGATATTTTAAAATTAGAAGATTTGCAAGAAGGAATGAAATTAAAAGGGACTGTGCGAAATATTGTTGATTTCGGAGCCTTTGTAGATATAGGTTTGAAAAACGACGCTCTTTTGCATATCTCGGAAATGTCCGATTCGTTTGTGAAAAATCCACACGATATTTTAAGCGTTGGTGATATAATTGATGTTGAAATAAAATCAGTTGATTTTAGCCGTGAACGAGTTTCTTTAACAAAAATTTCTTAAACGTAATAAATCTCATTAATAAGAAATTATTGTATTTTTGTTACGAAATTTCAAGGAGTTTTTATATCTTTAATACATTAAAATATATAGAAAGGTAATGAGGTAATGAAAAACCTTGTTCTGTTAATAATTATAATTGCTACGATTGTTTCTTGTTCAAATAAAAAGGAAGAGAAAAAACCGCTTTTCCCTACAAACAGAAAAAATAGTACGAAAGTAATTGTTAAAGAAAAAGTTGCTGAAAAAGAAAATACAGCAATAGATGTAATACCTAAAACAACCACAACAAGAAAAGGAGACATAAAATCAATAAAAGTAACGGCAACTTGCTCTCGTAAAAAACCAAATAAATATTATTGGGACGGAAATGGTGCAAAACCCGATTTATTTGGAATGATTGAATTTCCAAATGGGCAAGCAATAGCCTTTCCACTTAAAGTTAATAGTTTTACAAATACGGCTTACGGCGAAAATTTAACCTTAAATAAAGGCGATACATTAAAAGTTGTGCTTTTGGATAAAGATATTTCTTCAGCGGAAATTGTTGCCGAAGGTAAATTTGCTTATAATGGAAAAAATTTCTTTAAGAAACGAATTGGTTCTGCTAATTTCAAATTTTCAATAAAGAAAAATAAGATTAAATGAAACTCGGAAAATTTGCAAAGGAAATAAAACCATCCCCTACTCTTGCACTAAATGCAAAAGCAAACGAATTAAAAAAAGAAGGGAAAAACATTATTCATCTCGGAGGTGGCGAGCCGGAATGGTTCGTTCCGCAAAAAGCAATAGATATGGCAAAAGAATTACTTGATACACGAGTTGTTCGCTACACTCCGGTTAGTGGAATTCCTGAACTTAAAGATGCAATAATTACTTACACCGAAAAATTTTATTCGAAAAAAGTAAACAGAGAAAATGTAATTGTTTCTTCGGGAGCAAAACAATCTTTGATGGTTGCTTTACTCTCAATTTTGGATTACGGAGATGAAGTTATATTTCCCGCTCCTTACTGGGTAAGTTACCCGGATATGGTTAAGCTTGCAAACGGAAATCCAGTAATTGTAAATCCCAAATCCGATAATCTTCAAATCACGTTCGATGAAGTGATTTCAAAAGTAACGCCGAAAACAAAAGCAATTTTGCTTAATTCTCCCAATAATCCTTCCGGTATTTTGTACGAAGAATCAATTATTGAATCGCTCGTAAATTTTGCCGAAGAAAATGAAATATTTTTAATTCTTGATGATATTTATCGTGAATTAATATTTGATGGTCTAAAATCTCCTAACGGATTTAACTATGCAAATGAAGATATCAACTCTTCATATTTAATTTCCATAAACGGAGTTTCCAAACAATTTGCAATGACGGGATTCAGAATTGGTTGGGCAATTGGGGCAAAAGAAGTTATTTCTTCTATGACGCGTATTCAAGGACACCAAACCTCTTGTCCTTCCTCCGTTTCACAATATGCCGCATTAGGGGCGCTAACCGAGGGTTATGAGGAAACTGAAAATTTAAGAAAATCTTTAATTAAAAAACGTGATATTTTAATAAGAGAAATTTCAAAAATTGAAAAAGCAAGATTAGTAAAACCACACGGAACTTTTTACAGTTTCGTAGATTTTTCAGCATACGAAAAAGATTCCAGAAAACTTGCTGCCTACTTGCTTGAAACGGCGGAAGTTGTTACTATTCCAGGAATAGATTTTGGTCTTGACGGCTATTTGAGAATAAGTTTCTGTGGTGAAGAAAATAAATTAATTGAAGGAATTGCACGAATAAATAAAGCGTTGCAAAAAATTAATTAAAAAAAAGAGGAAGGGCAAAATGAGGTACCGTTCATTTATCAGAATTTTACGCCCCCTGAATATGTTTATTACTTTTATTTCCGTTTGGGGTGGAGTAATTATTGCCAAAGGCACAATCTATACAGGAGATTATTTAAGAGTTTTTCTTGCTTCTATTTCAGCTGCATTAGTTGCCGGTGCAGGTAATGTAATTAACGATATAAAAGATGTTGAAATAGATAAAGCAAACAACAAAATGCGTCCGCTCGTTACTGGCGAAATTACGGAGAAGGAAGCTTACGTTCTTTATTTTTCGCTTAACATAATTGCGTTAGCTATCCTAATTCTTTTCGTATCGAACACACTCTTCTATATTGCACTTGTTACGGAAATTTTACTTTTCCTTTATGCTTTATTGTTAAAATTCTTTCCTTTTTTCAGTAACGTTTTGATAGGAATGATTACCGGACTTGTTTTTATTTATGCAGGTTTGTTAACCGATACTTGGTGGTACGATTTTACTCCGTTTTTCTTTGCTGCTGAGATTAACTTCTTACGTGAATTGGTAAAAGATATTGAAGATATAAAAGGTGACCAAGCAAATGATTATTACACTATGGCTGTTTTTTTAGGTGAAAAACTTTCCAAAAATATGGCTGTTGCATTTACATTTATTTTGATTGGTTCTACCTCATTGCCTTATCTTTATTTGAACTATTCCGAAGCTTATCTTTATTCTGTAATACTTTTTGTTGATATTCCGCTATTATTCTTTATCTACAAACTTTTACAGAAAGACACAAACTATAAAGTAATACATTTTACTTTAAAGGCTTCGATGATCTTGGGATTAATATCTTTGCTACTCGGTGTTTTGGTATGACAAATCTTGAATTTGATTTTACTTATTACAATAACGGAATTAATTATTTATGTGGAATTGATGAAGCTGGACGTGGTCCGGTTGCCGGACCGGTTGTTGCAGCAGCTGTAGTTTTTTCCAAATATATTAGTATTGAGGGAATTACGGATTCGAAAAAAATTACAGCAAAGCAACGGGAAAAATTATTTGATGTAATTACTAATAAGGCTCTTACTTACGGAATTGGAATTGTAGGTGTTGAAGAGATTGAAGAAATAAATATTCTTCAAGCAACATTTAAAGCTATGAAACAAGCATTAAATAATTTATCGATAAAACCGGATTTCGTATTAATTGACGGGAACTTAAAGTTCGAAAATAATTTACCAACCGAAGCCATTACCAAAGGCGATTCAAAATCTTTTGTGATTGGTGCCGCATCAATAATTGCAAAGGTTACACGCGATAGAATAATGCTCAATTTATCTAAGGAATTCCCCAATTACTATTGGGAAAAGAACAAAGGTTACGGAACAAAACAACATTTCGAGGCAATTCGTAAATATGGGCTAACACCTCATCATCGTAAGTCATTCCTAAAAAATTTATTCTGATATTCACACCGAACTTCTTTTTTAGCAAAAAAAAGACCGGCAAATGCCGGTCTTAAAAAGAACAAGAAAATCTTAATGATAAAATTTAAAACGCTCGTCAACAATCTTCGCTTCTTTCTTAATCGATTCAATCCACGATGATAAAAATTCACGTTGTTTGGTTCTCATTAAACTTTCCAAAATTGACAAACGTTGAACATCATAAGCATTCTTATCAAAAGGAGTACGGTTAACTACTTTGATTAAATAAGCTCCTCTGTTTCCTTTTATCGGGTCGGAAACTTCGTTAAGTTTTCCAAGGTAGCAATACTCCGAAAATGCAAACTCACGTCCGAGTGTTGGAATGGTTTTGCCTAACTTAATGTTGCTGATTTTTGCAACACGAGCGTTAGGCCAAACTTGTTTTACCAATTCAAGATTTTTAGAAGTACCTACTTTTTCGCGTGCTTTTTGTGCAATTTCGTAAGCCTTGTTCAATTTAAGTTCACGAATTGCAGCATTTTTAACAGAAGCTTTTACTTGCTCAAAGGGTCGATAACCTTCGGGATTAATTTCCGCAATTCTAAAAACAACATATCCCTTTTGGACCTTAAATACATCGCTAATTGTACCAACATCGTTGGCAAAAACAAAATCAACAATCGAGCGGTTTGAACCAAGTCCGGGAATTACAGCTCTATTTTTACTTAATGCTGTAGATTTTACAATTTTATATTTCATCAAATCGGCTTCTTTTTTGAAATCGTTTTTCTTCGCCAAGTATGCGTAATCGCTTGCTTTGTTGTAAGCTCTATCTTGTGTTGTTGCCGAAGGCTTAATTTCGTTTACAATTTTTTCAACAACAAAATCTTTTTTAATTTTTCCAGTTACTTTAATAATATGGTAACCGAAACGAGTTTTAACAGGCTTTAATACTTGCCCAATTCTACCGGAAAATGCAGCCTTTTCAAATTCTTTTACCATTTGACCTTTGCCAAACCAACCTAAATCGCCACCGCGAGAAGCACTACCGGGATCTTTAGAATACTTTTTAGCCATTTCTGCAAAATTTGCACCGGCTTTCAATTTTTTGTACAAATCATAAGCTTCTTTTTTCGCTGCCATATCTTGAGCACCTTTCCCAAGGGAACGAATCAAAATATGAGATGCTCTTACAACCGGTTCTTTTGCCTTAATTTTTTTAACCAAATGATAAACCACAGCCCCGCTTCTTGTTAAAATAGGACCAATAACATCACCATCCTTAGCCTTAATAATTTTCTCTTGAACTTCGGGTTCTATTTGTGTTAAAGAAAGAGTATCGAGTGAGTACGGATGATTCTCGTCCGTGTAAATTTCGGCAACCGATTTGAAATCCGATTTATTCTTTTTCATATTTTTAATTATCGTAGAAAGATTATCAATAATTTCGGCAGTATCCGATTTGGAAGGTTTAAGCTCAAAAAGTACATATTCTATTTTACGTGTTTCATCGTGATAATAATCGCTTTTGTGTTTTTCGTAATATTCCTTTGCGAAATCATCCGAGTATTTAATCATTGTATCCGGTATTGTTGTAAAAGGAATAACAGCATATTCAGCAGACATCGAAATATTATCTTGAATAAATTTATCTTTTATTTCGTTTTCGCTTACTTGTACAGCTGAAAAAAGATAATCGGTAAGTTTTTGTTGAACCAAATTTCTGCGAACCATATCTTCCAATTGGACAACAGCATCTTTGTTTTTGGGGTCGCGCAAGGCAGCATCGTAAAACTCGCGATTAAAAACACCGTTGGAATCAAGGAAATATTGTTTTACGTATTGAGGTGGATTAGGACCTAAAAGCAAATCAACAACTTCCTGATCCGATACTTCAATTCCGTATTCCTTGATTTTGTTTTCAATTAACATTTCATTAACCATCGCATCCCAAACTTGCTGACGGAAATCGGGCATTTGCGATTCGTCAATTTTTTTACCTTGGCGTTCCAAGTTGTTTCTTTCGAATTCTACACGTTTTGCAAATTGTTGGTAAGTGATTTCTTTTCCGTCAACCGAACCAATAACTTGCTGTTGCTGTCTGAAAATTTGAGTTATTTTGGCATCGGATAAAACCATAAATAACACAAATAATACACCAACCGATATAATAAACCACGGAGCTAAATTCCGCATCCGAGCCATCATTCCCATATTCAACTACTCCTAATTAATTTAGAAAACTCTTAAAAAAATACGAACTTTAAATTTAGATAAGCATTTAATGAAAATCAAACGAAATGTTTCGGACTTACAATTCTGCGTACAGAAATCAATCAAGATCAATAGAATGATTTTCGAGATGAAAACGTTTATAAATTACATTTTCCTCCTTAAAAATTCTTCGGGAAATTGAAGCATATAAATCCCCAAGTTCCCTTGTAAATTCTAAAACTGAAGGATTTTTTGTGTTTAAGTATTTATCAAAAAATTTAATAGCCTTATCGGTAATTTCTTTGGCATCTTTGGCAAAAACTTCTAAGGTTTTCTTTAAGTTAGTATCGTTGCGGGAAATTTTATACAAAAAAGGATATATTTTTTCGTCTTCCTTTACAAGATGATTGATAAGTATTTCTTTGGCTTGTTCAATTTTCTTTTTTGCTTCTTCGGATTTAAGTGTACTTAAAGTGTAGAGACTATTAAATGTTTTTTGAATTTCAATGTGTTCGGATTTTAGCTCTTCAATAATATTACTCATATTGCATTCGTAAGGTTTTAAAATTAATGAGCAAAGATAACATAACTTTTTAAAAAGGTAAACAAATGAATTAAAATGATATTAGTTTTTTATATTTGTGTTTCAAAAAAATATTTTAGGCAAAACGAATGCAAATTGGTTTAATCGGATTACAAGGAAGCGGCAAAACAAAACTTTTTAACACACTTGCCGGTATCGAAGAAAATTTTGACACAAAACCTGGCGACAATGCTCAAATCGAAGTAGTGAAAGTTCCCGATGAAAGGCTCGATAAATTAACCGAAATTTTTAACCCAAAACGAAAAGTAAACGCAACTATCGAATTTTTCGATTTTCCGGGGCTACAAACCGGCGATGACGGAAAGGTTCGTTTAACTAACAATTTTTTACAAAACGTAAAAAACAACGACGCACTTTTTTTAATTATTCGTCAATTCGAAAATGACGCCGTTCCCCATCCTTTCGGTAAAGTTGACCCAATTGCCGATGTCGATTTTTTACTTTCCGAATTTCTTTTTGCGGACTTGGCATTTTTAGAAAACCGGATTGCACGTTTGAAAAAAGACGTAATGAAAACGAAAGACGAAAACTTAAAAAGAGAACTTCCGTTAATCGAAAAATGTTACGCACACGCCGAAGAAGAAAAACCACTTCGCACACTTGAACTTAACGACCAAGAAAAAAAGATGCTTTCCGGATATCAACTTTTAACATTAAAACCAATGGCAATTGCAGTTAATTTCGATGAAAGCTCGCTTGCAAATTCAGATAAATTGGTGAATGAAATTACGGTAAAATATAAAAATCATAATGTTACTGTAATTCCGTTTTCTGCCGAAATTGAATACGAAATGTCCCGCCTTGATGATGAAGACCGCGAATTATTTATGGAAGAATACGGAATAAAAGATTCGGCACTTACACGAATTTTGCGAACCGCCTACGAAATTTTAGGTTTGCAATCATTCTTTACCGTTGGCGAAGATGAATGCCGCGCCTGGACAATTAAGAAAAATTACACTGCACAAGAAGCTGCTGGGGTTATTCACACCGATTTTTACAATCGCTTTATTCGTGCGGAAGTTGTGCATTACGACGATTTGATTACTTACGGCTCTTTTGCAAAATGCAAAGAAGCCGGTGTTTGGAGATTGGAAGGAAAAGATTACATCGTAAAAGACGGTGATATATTAAATATCAGACACAATTAAAATACAGAACTCGGAGGAGAAAATGACTGAAAACGAAAATGCCATTGAAGGACTAAAACCTGAACTGGTTTGGAAGTATTTTTATCAGATTACGCAAATTCCTCGTCCATCTAAAAAAGAAGAAAAAGTTAGAGCGTGGGCAAAAGATTTTGCAAAACAAAATAATTTTGATTTCAGCGAAGACGAAACAGGAAATATCGTAATTCGCGTTCCCGCAACCGAAGGTTACGAAAATGCACCGGTCGTTGTTTTGCAAGGGCATATCGATATGGTGTGCGAAAAGAACAATGACAAAGTTCACGATTTTGAAAACGACCCGCTTACAATTAAACGCGACGGTGATTGGATTACAGCCGACGGAACAACACTTGGTGCCGATAACGGAATTGGCGTTGCCGCTGCAATGGCTATTGCAACCGATCCTAATTCGGCTCACGGACCGCTTGAACTTTTGCTAACTGTTGATGAAGAAACCGGAATGACCGGAGCAATGGGTCTTCAACCCGGATTTATTACCGGAAAGTATTTACTTAATCTCGATTCGGAAGAAGACGGAACTTTTTACATCGGTTGTTCCGGTGGAGTGGATACGCTCGGGAAATTTGAAGTTCCTTACGTGGAAAATTCTCAAAATGATTTTCATCCTTACATCATTGAAGTTACTGGACTAAAAGGTGGACACTCGGGATTGGATATTCACCGAGGAAGAGCAAATGCAATTAAATTGCTTGCTTACTTGCTAAACAGATTACCCGTTGAATTTTACGTTGCATCATTTGACGGCGGTTCTTTACGTAACGCAATTCCACGCGAAGCAAAAGCGGTTATTTTAATTAAAGATTCAGATGTTGAAAAAGTAAAAGACGTAGTTAAAGATTTTGAACAAAATGCAAACGTTGAATACAAAGGGAAAGAAGATAACGTAATTATTCGATTTGAAAAAAACGAAGACAATATTGAAAAATATATTGATAAAGATTTCTCTTCAAAAATAATCGAAACATTGATGGCACTTCCGCACGGTGTAATTTCGATGAGTGCATCAATTGAGGATTTGGTGGAAACTTCCACAAACCTTGCTACTGTTAAGATTAACGAAAATTCGTTAGTAATTGGGACAAGCCAAAGAAGTTCAAACGATTTTGCGAAAGAAAATATTGCAGCATCGGTCGCTTCGGTATTACATCTTGCCGGTGGCGAAGTTGTAACGGGAGACGGTTACCCGGGTTGGCTTCCGAATATGGACTCGGAAATTCTGAAAATTTCGAAAAATGTTTACGAAAAGAAATTCGGAAGTATTCCGGAAATTAAAGCAATTCACGCCGGTTTGGAATGCGGGCTTTTAAGTGCAAAATATCCCGGAGTTGAAATGATTTCGTTTGGTCCAACAATCGAAGGAGCACATTCGCCGACGGAAAGAGTAAACATCAAAGCTGTGGAAAAATTCTATTCTTTACTTAAAGATATTCTTCTTGAACTTACCAAAAAATAATGATAACAAGTATTATTACATTATCGTTGATAGGTTTTGCAGCGGGATTCCTTTTTTCGGTTCCCGTTGCAGGACCACTTTCGGCACTCGTAGTTCACGGTGCACTTGAAAATCGCTTGCGTTACGTTCGTCGTGCGGCTCTCGGCGGTTCGATAATCGAATTCTTTTACGTCTTTGTTGCAATGTTTGGAATAACTTATTTAATGAAATTTTATCGACCGTTTATTCCCTATTTATTCATTGCAGGCGGACTAATTATTTTTGCCGTTGCTCGTAAAATTTACAATACTGTTTTCAATCCACAAAAAATTGTTGAACAAGATAAATCGCACGGAAAAGGTGGTTTTAGAACCGGAGCAGGAATTAATATCACAAATCCTACTTTGTTTTTCGGCTGGATTACAACTTCGTTTATCATTTTAACTTTTGCATCTTCAATGGGGTTAAATACTGGTGGGCTCGAATTAATTGTTGAAGAAAACGTAAATGAAATTTCTCATATTTCGGAAATAGAGATAAAAAATCCCGACAGGGAAATTCTTCAAAATCAGAAGGGCAAAATTATTATTAACAAAAATGAAGAGATTAAACCGGTTCATTTTGTATTGTTAAGCTTCTTTTATGCTCTCGCAGTAAGTGCTGGTAGCTTTGTTTGGTTTTTCGTTTTCTCAAAATTCATTAATAAACATAGAGGGAAAATTAATCCAAAAATATTAAATACATTAATGAAAGTGCTTGGTGTTTTCCTTTTCGGATTGGGAATATACTTTATTTATATGGGAATAAAAATTTTAGTCTGATAAATGGGCACATTTCGGAAATGTAGCACAGATTTCCAATCTGTGTAAATAAAATTGCCGCGAATTCGCGAATAAAAAAACAAGACAAAAGTAAAAAGATAAAAGTAAAATTCTTCACTCTCTCCGAACGAAACTTTGTTTCATTTTATCGATTTTTTTATTTCGCTCCTACGGAGCTTTGATTTTTCTCTTTCACTTTTCCCTACAAAGATGTCATCCCTACGGGACTTTGGCTTTATTATTCTGTCATTTCGACGAAGCCGATAAATTCGGCTGAGGAGAAATCTTTTTACATTCTGGAAATAAAATTTCTAATGCTATTTTCGTCCGAAACACAGTTTCGGACGGAGAAACTGACCGCTGGACGCTGGATAATTTACCCCGAGAATCGGGGCTGACGCTGAAAAAAAATCCGTGTTCTATTAAGAATAAGTGATAATCATAACAAATAAGAATAAATCAGCGTCCTATTTTTCTCCGAACGAAATAAATCGGAACAAATAATAATTTTCATTTTACATAAAAAACCAATATTTTAAATGATAAATTGAAAAGAGGTGGAGAAATTTATGCTAAACTTGGCTGTTATTCTAATCCTTTCTTATTTGGTTGGTTCAATTCCGACGAGCATTATTGTGGCAAAACTTGTAAAAGGAATTGACATTCGAGATTACGGGAGCGGAAATGCCGGCGGGACAAATACAATCCGTGTGCTTGGTTGGAAATACGGCATCTTCGTTATTCTATTCGATGCATTAAAAGGTGCGTTTGCCGTTGTTGTTATTGCTCGATTGTTTGGAGGCAATTTACCGTTCAACAATCATACGCCTTTTGATAATTTTACTCTCGTTCAAATTCTTGCTGGATTTGCAGCCGTTGCCGGACACATTTGGACAATATTTGCCGGCTTCAAAGGTGGAAAAGGAATTGCAACCGCTCTCGGTTTTTTAATTACAATCGTTACAACGGATATGCTCATTGCCGTTGCTGTTTTCTTTATTATTGTATTATTAACAAAATATGTTTCGCTTGGTTCGATTGCTGCGGCAATTACTCTACCACTTGCAATGATAATTCGCGAAAATGTTTTTGGCGTTGAAATTCAAGGCTATCATACAATTTTACCATTTGTGATAATTACTTCCGCTTTGGTTATTTATACTCATCGAAAAAATATTGAACGGCTTTTGAAAGGACAAGAAAACAGAATACGAATTAAAAAAAATAAATAAAACAACAAACGATTACGAAACAAACAAGGTAAGAAAATGAAAGTAGCGGTTCTTGGTGCCGGAAGTTGGGGAACAACCCTTGCAATAGTTTTGGAAAACAACGGACACGAAGTAACGTTGTGGGAATTCAACAAAAAGTATGCAAAGAACTTAAATAAAAAAAGAGAAAACGAAATATTTCTTCCGGGTGTGAAAATTCCCGATGCAATAGAAATAACAAACGACATTGAAAAAGCCATTGAAAACAAGCAGATGATTGTAATTGCAATTCCTACACAATTTATTCGAGGCTCGCTGGAAAAATTAAAAAATCACGATTTTAAGGACACAATATTTGTAAGTGTTTCGAAAGGCATTGAGAAAAAAACATTGCTTACGGTTTCGGGAATTATTAAAGATGTGCTCAAAAAAGTAAATAAAGATAGAATTGGAGCTCTTTCCGGACCAAGCCATGCAGAAGAAGTAAGCCGTAAAATACCTACTGCTGTTACGGTTGCGGCAAACGACGAAAATATTGCCCGTGTAATTCAAACCGCATTTGGTAATTCATATTTCCGTGTTTATTACACTACCGATTTAATTGGTGTTGAACTTGGCGGTGCTTTTAAAAACGTAATTGCAATTGGTGCCGGAATTATTGACGGTGTTGGTTTTGGCGATAACACAAAAGCGGCAATTATGACTCGCGCAATTGCCGAAATTACAAGGCTCGGAATGGAACTTGGTGCACGCCGCGAAACATTTGCGGGGCTTTCCGGCATTGGCGATTTGATTGTAACTTGTATGAGCAAGCACAGTCGTAATCGATACGTTGGCGAACAAATCGGCAAAGGGAAAAAATTAAAAGAAATTATTGCATCTATGAAAATGGTTGCCGAAGGCGTGGAAACTTGTAAATCCGTAAACGAACTTGCCTCGAAGTTGCAAGTGGATGTTCCGATTTCCAAGGCTGTTTATGAAATTCTTTACAACGATGCCGATCCGCAAATGGTTACTTACGAACTTATGACGCGTTCGATGAAACCAGAATATTAAAAATGAACGGGACAGAAACCCCAATACAATACTTAAAAAATGTTGGACCGAAGAGGGCACAATTACTCAATAAAATCGGTATCGAAACAGTTCGCGATTTACTTTTTTATTTTCCCGTTCAATATCTCGATAGAAGAAAAATTCTTTCCTCAAACGAAGTTTACACTTATGTATCGAACGGTTACGCAGAAGAAGTAACCGTTGTTGGCGAAGTAGTAGCATCGGATGTTGTAAAATCGTTTAAAAAAAATTTTCTAAAAGTTACTTTTCGCGATCGCGCTGGTTTTTTCGATGCAATTTGGTTTAACGGAATAAAGTATTTTTCCGAATATTTCAAGCTCGGAAATTATTACGCAATTTCGGCAAAGCCTTCAATTACACGTTACGGGCATTTGCAATTTGTTCATCCCGATTTCGACAAATTGGATACCGAAGAATCGGACGATTTTTTGAACACCGGAAAAATCATTCCTTTTTACAGAATTCCACAAACGTTAAAGAAAAAAAATCTCGGGGTTTTCAGCTTTCGCAAATTAGTGAAAAACGCCGTTGAAAATTTTCTGAAATTTCTTCCCGAAACTTTACCCAGTGAAATTATTGAGAAAAACGGCTTGCTATCAATTCAGGAAACCATTGAAAATATTCATCTTCCTGCTTCTGACAAATTACTCGAAAAAGCTTGGGAAAGAATTAAATTTGAAGAATTTTTCTTCTTCGAATTAATTGTTGCTCTTAAAAAAAGTTTCGTAAAGGAAAAAACCGCCGGTAATAAAATTATCGTTAAAGCAGAACCATTGAAAAAATTTCTTGACTCGTTACCATTTCAATTAACAGAATCGCAACTAAAAGTTCTGCACGAAATTCGTTTGGATATGGAATCGCCGAGACCGATGAATCGCTTATTACAAGGCGATGTTGGAAGCGGAAAGACAATCGTAGCACTAATTTCAATGCTAATGGCGGTTTTTTCTGGCTACCAAGCGGCAATTATGGCACCTACCGAAATCCTTGCTAATCAACATTATTTGAATATTACAAAATTTGTCAAGGATTTTGATTTGAATATTGCGGTATTAACCGGTAGCACTAAAAAATCGGAACGGGCGAAAATTGAGAAACAGATACTAAGCGGTGAAACACAAATAATAATTGGAACGCACGCGCTTTTTCAGGAAAACGTAAAATTTAAGAATCTCGGTTTGGTTGTAATTGACGAACAACATCGGTTCGGCGTTATACAACGAATGAAACTAATGGAAAAAGGCAAACGTCCGGACGTACTGATTATGACCGCTACACCGATACCGCGAACACTTTCACTTACGCTTTACGGCGATTTGGATGTTTCGGTAATTTCGCAACCGCCAGCTAACCGCAAAGAAATAAATACCGTTTTCCGTCCTGAAAGCCGTTTGCCGGAGATTTACGAATTTGTCCGCAAAAAAATTGATAACGAAGGCTACCAAGTTTTTATTGTTTATCCGCTTGTTGAAAAATCGGAAAAACTCGAATACAAATCCGCAGTTGAATATTACGAAAAACTTACTTCAACTTTTCTTGCAGGATACAAAGTTGCTTTGCTTCACGGAAAAATGAATTGGGACGAAAAAGAAGAAACAATGTTACGTTTTGCAAACGGCGAATTTCACGCGCTCGTTTCCACTACTGTTATTGAGGTTGGGATTGACGTTCCAAACGCAAACATAATGATTATTAACGATGCGGAACGCTTTGGTCTTTCGCAATTGCATCAGTTACGGGGAAGAGTTGGCCGGAGCAACAAACAAGCCTATTGTATTTTGGTTTCGAAAGAAGATTACCGTGCTAAAAATGTTGATGAAAAATTTAGTTTCGAATATATGTCCAAACAAGAAATCGAGCGGAACAAAGCCGCAATACGAATTAATGCAATGACAAAATATTCCGACGGATTTAAACTTGCGGAAATTGATCTGAAGTTGCGCGGCCCTGGTGATATTTTCGGCACACGTCAAAGCGGTTTACCGGCTTTGAAATATTGCGATTTGGTTGAAGATGCAAATTTGCTTTACAAGGCAAAAGATTCCGCATTTGAAGTAATAAATAAAGACCCCGAACTTAAAACATCTGAAAATCAAATTCTCAAAGAGAAAATTCTCACCGATTACAAATCACACTTAAAGTTTGTTAAAGTGGGTTGATTTTTTAATAGAACACGGATTACCCTGATGCGACGGATTTCACGGATTTGGTTTTTAGTCCTTTGTCAGTAGTCATTTTTAAGTTCCAAATTGTCGTTGCGAGCTAACGTAGTGATCCCGACTAACGAAGTGTATCGGGAAATCTTCAGAGTAATAAAACATTACTGAAGATACTGGAGATTGCTTCGCCCCGATTTCTCGTGGCTCGTAATGACACGATTAATAACTTTACAAACTTTGAGCTTAAAAAATATCTCCCCCCGATTGCTTCGTCTCGTCGAAATAACAAGTTATCTCAACCTAAACCTCTACCTTAACCTTAAAATCATTTGATCAAAATCATTTTCTTAGTTGCAACAAAATTACCCGCTCGTAACGTATAGAAATAAATTCCGCTCTTTAATTTGTTTGCATCGAATTTTACGGAATAATTGCCGGGTAATTGTTTTTCATTTACGAGAGTGGCAATCTCTCGTCCCAACACATCGTATATTTTTAAGTTAACGTGTAGAGACTTTTCATACAACGTCTTATCAGAAGGAATAGTGTAGTGTATTGTGGTTGAGGGATTAAACGGGTTAGGATAATTTTGTCCCAACTCAAAATTTTGCGGCGTGTCAATATTTACTTCCACTACATCGGAGTATTTATAAGAGCCGTCAATATCGACTTGTTTTAATCTGTACAAATATTTACCACTTTGTGTAATAACATCGTTAAAGAAATATTCTTTCGGTGAGTTGCTTGTTCCGCTGCCTTCAACAAAACCGATTTTATTCCAATTAAGATCTTTCCCCTGATAAATCGGGGTCGAAATTACAATTGCTCTTTCAATTTCAAATCCATAGTTGTTAACTTCGGTTGCCGTTTGCCATTTTAAGTTTACATTATTTCCTTCAACTTCACTTGAAAAGAAAATTAATTCAACAGGCAAGACCGAGCCTCTTCCACCGGCAAATTTTGAGAAATGCATTAGACGACATTTTAATGAATCTTCTTCTTCCGTATAATCAATCCCATTCGGGTCATAACCGTTACGTGTGTTATACGCAAAATCAATATCAGCAATATCCAAATTAATTTGATTTAAAACTGTTCGAAGATCATCATCCTTAGGAATTTTGAAAACCGCATATCTTCCGTTTTGCAATTCGTAATTATCATCAAAACCGTGATAGCCTGTTCGACTACCAATTACTTCAACACCCATATGAAAAAATAAATTATGATCGAAATAAAAACCTGCTCTTCTCGTATCAAACGACATTACATTAAAATATACGGTAATATCTTCGGCGAGAGATTCTTCTTCAAAATAAATAGTACTACCTTTAACAACGTCATATAAATTTTGGTAATCTTCAATATCACCGGTTAATGTAAAAGGTGGAAAAGTAATATACTGTCCTTCGCTCACAGAACCGCTTGTTACAAGAACTTTAGTGCTATCCCCCAAATGTCTCACATAAATTCTATAGTTTATAGTATGACTTTCTGAAAAAGACAAAATGTTTAAAAGGAGGATTAATAAAAAGGTAAATAACGATTTCATATTTTCTCACTTTTATTTTTGTTAGTGGAATTAACTTTTCTTATCCCAAGATAAACCTTTTTGGCAATAAACAAAGTGAAATCTATCACAATAGAGTCAAGCAATCTTTTACAATTAATCTACGAATTAGCAAATAATATTTGGAGATTATTAATGAAAAGTTATGCTTGAAGTTAAAACTTATGTAGGTTTTGTTACCACGAAAAAACAATATCAGCAAAAAATCATTGTATTTATAGCAATACGTGTTCTACATATCATAACAAATCAGCATACTAAAAATCAAAAACATACTACCAAACATTTAATAGTCAACCGGAATCGAAATAATAATTTTTGAACTTACCGGAGTTCCTTCTTTTATCGCCGGTTTAAATTTTGTATAATAAATTGCAACTTCCGCAGCATCGTTTGCACCTTCGGGCAAGCCTTCCAATACCCTTGTATTTCTTACTTTTCCGTATTTATCTATTTCAGCTTCTATTTTTATTAAACCCTTTATTTTATTTTCTTTTACGCGTTTCGGAATTTTAAAATTATTCATAATCGCTTGAACGCCACCAATTGGTTCTGCACACGGTGATGAAAGGCATTCAATTTTAGCAATCGGTTTTGGGCGAACTTTATTCTTATTAACGGAAAGATTTCCTTTACTCTTCTTACTTTCTTCAATTAGTTTTTTATTTATGTTTTTTTCGTTTTTAGTAATTCCCTCATTTGAAACATTTTCCGTTGCATTTTCTTTATTGCCGTAAAGTTCTTCTTCAATAAATTGTTTAAACTCCTTTTTCTCCTCGTTTTTAGCAACAGTAATATGTTTTTGTTTGCCTAGTGAGAAATTTACTTTAATCGTTGCTTGCGATACTACCACTTTCCCGTTTTTCTTCCCCGGGAAAAACTTTGTTTGTTTAATCGCTTTTTGTGCGGATTCGTCCAAACCTAAACCAAGTTTTTTAATTACTTTAGTTTCGGTTACATTTCCGTTTGTATCGATTGTAGCAACAACAATTACATCACCTTCCAATCCGTAAAGTTTTGCATGCTCGGTGTATTTCGCTTTACGTTGAATTGCGGGTATTCCACCAATCGGTGTGGGACATTCATCAACATCGCAAATAATTTCGTTCGTCTTCGAAAGAATTTTCTGTTGATTGTTGCCAATATAAGCAGATGCCGGTGCGACGTAAGTAGAATCGTAATCGAGATGAATTGTTTTGGTTAATTTTCCTTGCTTATAATAGCGGACTTGCTTCAACGCACCGTTTTCGTAATACGATTTATCAACACCGTCACGTACACCGTAATCGACGTAAAATTCTTCTTTTAATAAACCGTTTTCGTAAAAAATTCTTACCCAGCCGTTTACAACTCCATCTGAATAAGTGATTTCTTTTTTTAAGTTTCCGTTCTCGAAAAAGAAAAATGAAGTGCCTTCCAAAACATTGTTTGCATAAGATTCACGCGAACGCTCTTTCCCTCTTGGGTAATACGTTTTGATAATTCCATTTTGTCCGTAGAGAGTAATCGCCAATAAAATCAGTATGAAAAAGGTTTGTTTCATTTGCATCCAAAATATTTTTCGGCTTCGGAAATTTTTTGCAATGAACCCAAATCGAACCAATACTTGCCTTTATCTACAAATCCTTTAACCGAAATACTATTTTCGGTTCGTAACAAAAAATCGATAATGTCAAATTTTTTATTGGAAGGGAAAAAATCAAACGCATTTTTCGAAATAACGTAAACACCGGTGAATCCGTATTCTTCTGATTTTTCAATATTAGAACGAATTTTAACTTCGCCGGATATTTTATTTTTCCAACCGGTTAAATTCATTTGACTATTGAATAACAAAACTCTATCATCGTTTTTCTTTCTTATTGCTAATGTAAAGTCGGAGTTCTTTTTGCGATGGAAATCGAGCAAGGTACTATAATCAATAGCCGAAATAATATCCGTATTGTGAACTATAATATTTTCAGCACTTCCGAAAAGATTAATTGCATTTTTAATTCCACCGCCGGTAAGTAAGTGATCATCTTTTTCATCGGAAATTAAAATATCAACACCGAAATTGTGTTTAGTTAAAAAATCAATTAATTTTTCCCGGTGATGATGAACATTAACCACAATCCTCTCAATGCCAAAATTTTTCATCTTTTCAATCACGTGCGAAATCATCGGCTTTCCGCAAAATTCCACAAGTGCTTTGGGTAAATTTTCGGTCAATGGTTGCAAGCGTGTGCCAAATCCGGCGGCAAGGATCATTCCTACCAGCATTAACTTTGTCCGTAATTTTTCAGTTTACGCAAGGAAGAAAAAAGTTCGGGAAATTCGGAATCGTCAAATTTTTCATCAAGCAAATTCTGAAGATTTTTAATTGCAGGGGGAATTGCCTCGATAAATAAAGGCTTTCGTTGAACAAGTCCACGGAAACCAAACGCACCAAGTGCTTGCAACATTCTTACTAAAACGTAATGGTAAAAATGTCGTTCAAAATTATTTGCAGCGTTGCTATCTTTTTGTGTTAGCAAATGAAGATAAAATTTCAAAAGCTCTTTCCGTGTTTCTTTGGGAATATCGGCATTAGCATCGTAAAGCAAAGAAGCAACATCGTAATGCAAAGCACCTTTACGACCGCCTTGGAAATCAATAAAATAAGGTACTCCGTTTACAATCATTATATTACGAGTTTGAAAATCGCGATACAAAAAATAATCTCTTTCGGCTTCAAGCAAATGCGAAGTAAATTTTTCGAAATCGTTTTCGAGCCTTTCTTCGTGGAAATCAATTTCCGCCAATTTTAGAAAATAGTATTTGAAATAATGTAAATCCCACATTATTGAGCGTTCGTCAAATTCAGCACGTGGAAATGCTACCGATAAATCAAGTCCGTTTAACCCGTTAAATTGCAGCTCAATTAAAAATCTTAAAGATTTTTTTAGCAAATCTTTTGTTGCAACATTGTAGCCGTTTTCTTTAATAATTGTGTAAAGCTGATTATCGCCAAGGTCTTCGAGAATATAAAATTGTTTACAATCGGAGACAAAATAAATTTCCGGAACGTTTATTCCAAGCGAACGAAAATGCCTTGCAAAAGTTATAAAAGCAATATTTTCTTCCACATTTGAATTAAAGGCAACAATAGCCGATTTCCCTTCCTCAAAAACACGAAAATATTTCCGTGGCGATGCCGAGGGTGGAAGTTTAATTATTTTTTCGGGATAGGATTTATTCCACGCATAATATGTTTTTTTAATTTCGTTAAGCATAAATTAATTGAAAATAATTTGCAAATATACCAAAATAATGAGGTAAAACAATCATTTACGAAATCTATTTCAAGATGTCGTCCATTCATAACTTTGGTTTCATTTTGCAGTCATTTCGTGTGAGAATATTTCAATAACAGAATGAAAGCAATTTAAAATAAAAAAAGCGACCAAAATTTGGCCGCCTTTAATTCAATAATTAGAACGAAAAATTATTCTTTATCTTCTTTTTTCTCTTCTTCTTTAGTTTCAGCGGAATCTTCTTTTGCTTCTTCATCAGAATTTTCAACTGCGTTTTCTTCTACTACTTCCGCTTCATCTGTTTTTGCTTCTTCCTCTTTTTCTTCTGAGGTTTCAGCAGCTACTTCTTCTGTTGTTTCTTCAGTTGCTTCTTCTTTCACATCTTCAGCTTTAGTTTCTACTTTCGGTTCTTCTTTCTTGTGCGATTTTTTTGTTTTTACTTCTTCGCCCAAATTATAATCTACAAGCTCAAGAATAGCCATTTCAGCACCATCGCCCGGGCGTTGTCCCAATCGTATAACTCGCGTATATCCGCCGTTTCTTTCAGCAACTCTTTCGGCAATTTCTTCAAAAAGTTCTTTTACAGCAGCTTTATCGTGAATTTCGGCAGCTACAATTCTTCTATTGTGTACAGTATCGTTTTTAGCACGTGTAATAAGCGGTTCAACAAACATTCTTGTTGCTTTAGCTTTTGCAACAGTGGTTTTAATTTTTTTATTTCTGATAAGTGCAGTAGCCAATGCACGTAAAGTTGCTCTTCTGTGGCTTGCCGTTCTTCCTAATTTATAACCTTTTACTCGATGTCTCATAATCTTACCTTCTCAGCATTATTTTTCTTCGTTTTTAGGATTTAAATACTTATCAACGTCCATTCCGAATTCCAAACCGAAATTTTTAACTATTTCGGTTAATTCGGCAAGAGATTTACGTCCAAAGTTTTTGAACTTAAGCAATTCGGATTCTTGTTTACTTACCAAATCGCCAAGTGTTTTAATATTTGCGCTTTTCAAACAATTGTGTGAACGAACGCTCAATTCCAAATCGTCAACACTTGTTAATAATTTTTTACGGATAGCATCAAATTCGGTATCCTGAACAGGTTCTTCTTCTTCAACTTCTTGTTCTACATCAAAGTTAATAAACATATTAACATGTTCTCTTAAAATTGTACCGGCACTCGAAAGTGCATCTTCTGCGGTAATTGAGCCGTCGGTAGTAATTTCCAAAGTTAGTTTTTCGTATTCGTTGCTTTCACCAATTCGAACATTTTCCACTTTGTAATTAACTTTTTTAATAGGTGAATAGAGCGAATCGATTGGAATAAGTCCTATTGTTTGATCCGAAATTTTTTGTTCGCTTGCAGGTACGTAACCTTTACCCATTCCAAAACGAAGTTCCATAGTAAGTTTTGCTCCTTCGTTAAGCGTTGCAATATGTAAATCTTTATTAAGAACTTCGATTTCGGAGCAAGCTTTATCTAAATCTTCAGCAGTAAATTCGTACGGACCTTCAAGAGTAATTTCGAATTTCCCGGATTTCTTATCTTTATTTTTCATTCTAACCTGCTTAAGGTTAAGAATCATTTCCGTTACGTCTTCTACAACACCGGGAACTGTACTAAATTCGTGTAAAACACCATCGATTTTGATTGCCGTAAATGCTGAACCAGTTAAAGAAGAAAGCAAAACTCGACGAAACGAATTTCCGAGTGTAACACCAAAACCTCTTTCGAGCGGTTGAACTGTAAAACGTCCGAAAGTAGGAGTAGATGTTGCTTCTTCCAAAATAACGCCATCCGGCATTTTGAGATATGATAAACTCATTTATTTCCTCTTTTTTTCTTACTTATTTAGAATACAACTCGACGACAAGTTGTTCGTTAACATTTTCCGGAATGTTTTCTCTTTCCGGTATTTCGTTAAATGTTCCGGAGAGTTCCGCTTTGTTAACGCTTAACCAAGGATAGCTTTCAACTCTTGTTCTACGTAACGAATTGTGAATAATATCCATTTTCTTACTTTTTTCTCTAACGGAAACAACATCGCCGGGTCTTAATATATAAGAGGGAATATTAACCAGTTTTCCGTTTACAAGAAAATGTCTGTGTAATACTAATTGTCTTGCAGATTTACGCGAAGGCGCAAATCCCAATCTGTATATTACATTATCCAATCTTCTTTCCAAAAGTTTAAGAAGATTTTCGCCGGTAGGACCAGCTTGGCGATTTGCTTTCGCAAAATAATTACGAAATGGGGTTTCCAATACGCCGTATATTCTTTTAATTTTTTGTTTTTCACGAAGCTGAACACCGTATTCGGAAAATTTCATTCTTCTTCCGGTACCATGTTGTCCGGGAGGATAATTTTTAATTTCCAATGGACATTTTTCCGAATAGCATTTACTTCCTTTTAGAAATAATTTTTGTTTTTCTCTTCTACATAACTTACATACAGGGCCAGTGTATCTTGCCATCTAATAATCTCCTAATTAAACTCTTCTTTTCTTAGGTGGTCTGCAACCGTTGTGAGGAATAGGCGTAATATCTTTAATAGATAAAATTTGCAATCCAGCCGTATTTAATGCACGGATTGCAGCTTCTCTTCCGGCGCCCGGACCTTTAATTAATACGTCAACTTTTCTTAATCCCAAGTCGTATGCTTCTTTTGCAGCCGCTTCGGCAGTAACTTGAGAAGCAAACGGAGTATTTTTTCTTGAACCTTTAAATCCGTTTTTACCGGCAGAAGACCAAGAAATAGTATTTCCGTAAATATCAGTAATTGTAACTATAATGTTATTAAACGAAGCTTTGATATGAGCTACGCCGTTTGCATCAACATGAATTTTCTTTTTACTCTTTTTCGTTGATTTAGCCAACTTTTCAACTCCTTAATTAAATTATTACTTCTTACCTGGTGCTTTTTTCTTACCAGCAACGGTTTTTCTTCTACCTTTACGCGTTCTTGCATTTGTTCTTGTTCTTTGTCCGCGTACAGGCAATCCTCTTCTGTGACGCAATCCGCGATAAGTACCTATATCCATTAATCTTTTAATGTTTTGCTGAACTTCGCTACGAAGCGCCCCTTCAACTTTATAATCGGAAGTAATAATTGCTCTTACCTTTGCAATATCATCTTCCGTAAAGTCTTTAATTTTTTTATTCGGATCGATACCGGCTTTTTCTAAAATTTTATAAGCGGTAGTCCGACCAATTCCGTAG
Organism: uncultured Melioribacter sp.; assembly: GCA_964477915.1. Classification (GTDB taxonomy): domain Bacteria; phylum Bacteroidota; class Ignavibacteria; order Ignavibacteriales; family Melioribacteraceae; genus WGAL01. The sequence continues at coordinate 25,926 of CAYZGB010000007.1, forward strand.
ATATAGGTTAACCCGATAAATGCTCTTTTGTTTTTAGGTAAATCGATTCCTGCTATACGAGCCAATTGAAAACCTCCTCTTACTTTTAACCTTGACGTTGTTTATGTTTGGGATTTTTACAAATCACCATTACAACGCCGTTTCTCTTAATAATTTTACAATGATCGCAAATCTTTTTTACTGATGCACGTACTTTCATTATTTATACCTATAAGTTATTCTTCCTTTTGTTAAATCGTAAGGCGAAAGTTCTACTGCAACTTTATCGCCTACAAGTATTTTAATAAAATGCATTCTCATTTTACCGGAAACGTGCGCAATAATTTCGTGACCGTTATCCAATTTTACTCTAAAATGAGCATTTGGCAAGGTCTCTGTTACCACACCGTCCATTTTTATTGCGTTTTGTTTTGCCATTTAAACTCTACTTAAAATTTCTGCTTCACCATCAATAATTGCAATTGTGTGTTCGAAATGTGCTGCAGGTTTTCTATCGGCTGTAATGATTGTCCAACCGTCATCTGCAACAACTACTCGCCACGTTCCCATAGTAATCATAGGTTCGATTGCAAGTGTCATACCATTTTTTATTCTTGCACCTGTTCCTTTACGTCCGTAATTCATAATCTGCGGATCTTCGTGCAAGTGCTTGCCAACTCCGTGTCCAGTTAAATCGCGAACAATGCCGTATCCGAATTTATTAATGTAGCTTTCAATAGAATTAGAAATATCACCAATTCTATTACCAACTTTTGCGTTATCGATACCGGCATAAAGTGATTGTTCGGTAGCATCCATTAATTTCTTTTTGGCTTCGGATATTTCACCAACTGCAACTGTTATTGCTGCATCTCCAAAATATCCGTTTTTTTCAACACCGCAATCAATCGAAATAATTTCACCTTCTTTAAGAACACGATTTTTAGGAATTCCATGAACAACTTCTTCGTCAATAGATGTACATAACGTTGCCGGAAACGGAATTCCACTACCTTGCGAATAACCTTTAAATGCCGGAATACCACCATTGCTTCTGATATAATCTTCTGCAATCTTATCCAATTCCAACGTGGTTATCCCAGGTTTTACGTAACTCTTGCATAATTGCAAGGTCTCTGCAACAAGTTGAGAACTTTCGCGAATGTAATCGATTTCTTTCTTTGTTTTAATTAAAATCAATTATTCGCCTATCTTCTACCTTTCATTTTACCGGATTTCATAAATCCGTCATAATGTCTCATAACAAGGTGCGATTCAACTTGCTGTAATGTATCGAGTGCAACACCAACGATAATCAGCAAGCTTGTTCCACCGAAAAATCTTGCAAAACTTCCAGAAACTCCAAGTCTTGAAATAAACGCGGGAAGAATTGCAACAATTGCCAAGAAAATCGATCCGGGCAAAGTGATTTTTGTTAAAATATTGTCAATAAATTCTGCTGTTTGTTTTCCTGGGCGAATTCCGGGAATAAATCCGCCTTGTTTTTTCATATTTTCGGCAACATCTTCTGGATTAAATGCAATAGCCGTGTAAAAATATGTGAAGAAAATAATCATCAATGCATAAATAACAGAATATGTAAATGATGTGTATTGAAAATATCCGGCTACTGTTTGCATAAATTCACTATCCGGGAAAAACGAAAGAACCGTACTCGGAATAAACATAATTGCCTGGGCAAAGATAATAGGCATAACACCGGCGGTATTTACACGCAACGGAATATATTGAGTAACACCACCGTAAACTTTTCTTCCAACAACTCTTTTTGCATATTGAACAGGAATTCTACGAGTTCCTTGTGTTACTAAAACTATACCGGCAACAATGAAGAATAAAAGAGCAAGAATAATTAACTCGATTACTAAATTTCTCTGACCGGCAGAAAGCAATCTGTATTCGTCCAAGATTGCGTAAGGTAATCTATCGATAATACCAACGGTAATTATCAACGAAATACCATTTCCAATTCCTCTATCGGTAATTTGTTCGCCAAGCCACATAATAAAAATTGTACCGGCGACGAGGAACAAAATTGTGGACAATGTCCAGAAAAGCCCCTGAACTTCGAGAGGAATAATCGGAACTCCATTAACGTTTATGTTTTTAAGGTGAATTGTAACACCCCAAGCTTGGAATGCCGAAATTATAACGGTTCCGTATCTTGTCCATTGTGTTATTTTTCTTCTACCTTCTTCGCCTTCCCGTTGAAGTTTTTGAATAGAAGGTAAAACAGCACCCAAGAGCTGTAAAATAATCGATGAACTGATATAGGGCATTATTCCGAGTGCAAAAATTGCCGCATTTGAGAATGCTCCACCAACAAATAAATCGTAAAGTCCAAATAAATTATCGGACGTGCGGTTAGCCATTGCCTGGGTTAATAAATGGTGATCTATACCCGGCAATGTAATGTGAGCACCAATTCTTACAACTACGAGTAATCCCAAAGTATAAAGAATACGTTGCCGTAGCTCGTGAATTTTAAAAATATTACGGAATGTTTCTTGAAACTTAGCCATTAATCTTCAATCTCTTTAATAGTTCCACCTTGTGCTTCAATTTTTTCTTTTGCCGAGGCACTAAATTTATGAGCCTCAACATCTAATTTTGCAGTTAACTCACCGGAACCTAAAATTTTATAAGGTGCGGTGGCTTTGGAAATAATTCCGTTTTTATAGAGAACAACGGGATTAACTTTTCCATCTTCCAATTTTCCGTTATCGAATAACTTTTGTAACATCGAAACGTTAACAGCTTGGTATGTAACCTTAAAAATATGGTTAAATCCTCTTTTTGGTACACGTCTTTGCAAAGGCATTTGACCACCTTCGAACCAAGCACGATGTTTAAAACCGGAACGTGAACGTGCACCGTTCATTCCACGAGTTGCTTGTCCACCGTGTCCGCTTCCTTCTCCGCGACCAACACGTTTTCTTTTTTTCTTCGAGCCTTCGGCATATTTCAAATTACTAAGAATATCCATTTACGCCTCTTCTTCTTCAATTTCTTCAACTTTAACCAAATGCGAAACTTTTTTTATCATTCCACGAATTTGTGGAGTATCATTTTTTACTGTTGTGTAATTAGGTCTTCCAAGACCCAACGCTTCAATAGTTCTTTTTTGCTTTTTCGGTCTATCGATTATACTTTTAACTTGTGTTATTTTTAGTTTCTTAGCCATTTTTACCTCGATCAGGAATTAAACAATTCACTTACAGTCATATTTCTTCTTTTAGCCATAGCGTTGGCATCAACCAAACTTAATAATCCTTGCATAGTTGCTTTAACTTGGTTGTGCGGATTACTTGAACCAAGAGATTTGGTAAGAACATCTTGCACACCTGCAAGTTCCAATACTGCACGAACACCTCCACCGGCAATAAGTCCAGTACCAGGAGAAGCCGGTTTAAGAAGAACTCTACCAGCGCCATATTTTCCGATAATTTCGTGAGGAATTGTACCGTTTATTACCGGAACTTTGTAAACATTTTTCTTCGCGTCATCAATTCCTTTTGAGATTGCGTCCGTTACTTCGTTTGCTTTACCCAAACCTACACCAACGTGACCGTTACCGTCGCCAACAACAACAATTGCATTAAAGCTGAAACGGCGTCCACCTTTTACAACTTTAGCAACTCTGTTAATATGAACAACTTTTTCTTTTAATCCTTCAAGTATTGTAACTTTCTTCGATCTCAATTTTGTTCTCCGTTATTTCAAATTATTTCTAAATTTAGCAGCCGGAAGAGGATTCGAACCTCTACATACGGCTCCAAAGGCCGCTGTCCTACCATTAGACGATCCGGCTGTACTCATTAAAATTTTAATCCTGCTTTTCTTGCACCTTCAGCCAAAGCTTTAACACGTCCGTGATATTTGTACCAATTTTTATCGAAAACAACTTTTTCGATACCTTTTTCCAAGGCTTTTTGTCCAAGATATTCACCAACTACTTCACTTTTGGCAACTTTACCTTTTGCTTCCGCCAATTTGTCTTGAATATCGGAAGTTTTAGTTGAAGCAGCTACTAAAGTAACACCATTAGCATCATCAATTAATTGAGCATATATATGTTTGAGACTTCTAAAAACCGTTAATCTTGGTCTTTCAGCAGTACCTCTTACTTTGCTTCTAACTCTAAGTGCTTTTTTCGCTCTACGTCTTGCTACTCTTTTATCCATTTCGAAAAACTCCTTTATTTACCTGCCGCTTTTCCGGCTTTTCTGATAACAACTTCGTCAATATATCTGATACCTTTTCCTTTATACGGTTCCGGTTTACGGAACGAACGAATTTTTGCAGCAACGTTACCAACCAATTCTTTGTCGATACCCGAAATAATAATCTGATCGGCAGAAGGAACTTCAATTTTAATTTCTTCGGGCGGAATAAAATAAATTGGGTGAGAATAACCAATATTAATTAAAAGACCTTTTCCTTTAAGTTCGGCACGGTAACCAACACCAATTATTTTAAGAGTTTTTTTATAACCTTCGGTTACACCGGTTACCATATTGGCAATTAATGCACGGGTTAATCCGTGTAATGCGCGATTTTGTTTATTGTCATTAGGTCTTGTAACAACTAATTCATCACCATCTATTTTGACGGAAATATTCGGGTGAACATCCATAGAAAGTTCACCGAGCTTACCTTTTACGGTAATATGTTGTCCGTCAATTTTAACATCAACGTCTTTAATATTTACAGGTTTCTTACCTATTCTTGACACTTTTCCTACCTCTTAATTTTTACCAAATATAGCAAATAACTTCTCCGCCCACACCTTCTCTGCGAGCTTCCTTATCGGTTAACAATCCTTTCGAAGTTGAAATTATTGCTACGCCTAATCCGTTTCTTACACGTGGAATTTCGTCTTTCGAAACATACTGGCGTAATCCCGGTGTACTTATTCTTTTTAAACCTTGAATAGAGGCTTCACCGTCAACATATTGAAGTTCAATTTTCAGAATATTTTGTTTATTGTCTTCAATAACTTCGTAATCTTTAATAAACTTGGTTTTTTTCAAAATTTCTGAAATTCCAACTTTCATATTCGACGAAGGAATTTCGACGAATCTCTTTTTTGCTTTTACTGCATTTCTTACTCTTGTCAAATAATCAGCAATAGGATCTGTAACTGGCATTTATTCTTCTCTCCTAATCTTTTACCAACTTGCTTTTTTCACACCGGGTAATTCACCACGGAGTGCCATTTCTCTTAATACCAATCTTGATATACCGAATTTTCTATAATATCCTCTTGGTCTTCCCGTAACGGTGCATCTGTTTCTTAATCTAACGGGCGAGGAATTACGTGGAAGTTTTTGCAATCCTTCCCAATCGCCTTTTGCTTTTAATTCTTTACGCAATTCGGCATATTTGTCAACTAATTTTTGTCTTTTTGCTTCTCTTGCAATTAAACCTTTTCTTGCCATTTTTTCCTACTTTTTAGTTCTTTTTCTTAAATGGTACGCCAAAAGCTTTAAGTAATTCGTATGCTTCTTTATCGGTTTTGGCGGTTGTAACAAAAGTTATATCCATTCCCAAAATTCTATTTACTTTATCAATATTTATTTCCGGGAAAATTGTATGTTCCTTAATTCCAAGTGTGTAGTTTCCACGTCCGTCAAATGATTTATCGGAAACACCACGGAAATCGCGAACACGTGGAAGTGCGGTAGAAATAAATCTATCTAAAAATTCATACATTCGGGCACCGCGTAAAGTTACTTTAGCACCAATCTTCATTCCTTCACGAAGTTTAAAGTTAGATATGGATTTACGTGCCGTTCTAATTGTAGGCTTTTGACCGGTGATTATTGCTAAAGTTTCTTGAGCTTCTTCTAATAATTTTGGATCTTGAACAGCTCCGCCAACACCAATATTTACTACAATTTTTTCTAATTTAGGCACTTCCATAATGTTTCCGTATTCAAATTCTTTCTGCATTTTGGAAACAATTTCGTCTTTATATTTCGTAAAAAGTCTCGGCGTAATTTTTTCTTCAGCCGCTGCGTTTTCTTTTTCCGTTTTTTTCTTCTTTGCCATTTATCCTTATCCTAAAATTTATGACAACATTTCGTTACTTACTTTTGCGTATCTTACGCTTTTTTTCTTTCCGGTTTTATCATCAATAATAATTTTTTTGCCGATTCTTGTCGGTTTATTCGTCTTTGGGTCAACCAACATTACGTTCGATGCATCAATCGGCATTTCCTTTTCAACAATAGCACCGTTCGGGTATTGTTGATTAGGTTTAGTATGACGCTTTCTGATATTTACACCTTCGATAATTACTCTGTTTTTTTTCGGAAAAACTTTTAACACTTTTCCGGTTTGACCTTTGTAATTACCTGCTATTACTATTACGTTATCATTCTTTTTAATTTTCATAATCCAACCCTAGTTTTTATAGCACTTCTGGCGCTAATGAAACAATTTTCATAAATTTCTTTTCACGCAACTCTCTTGCAACGGGACCAAAAATACGTGTTCCTCTCGGTTCATTCTGATTATTAAGCAATACTGCTGCGTTTTCATCAAATCTGATGTACGAACCGTCTTTTCTTCTAATTTCTTTTTTAGTTCTAACAACTACGGCTTTCGAGACGTCACCTTTTTTTACGTTACCGTTCGGAATTGCGGATTTTACAGCAACCACAATAATATCGCCAATACTTGCGTATTTTTTTCCGCTTCCTCCGAGCACTTTTATACATTTTACTTTTTTAGCTCCAGAGTTATCGGCAACCACCAATGATGTTTCTTGTTGAATCATTTCTTACAACTCCTTAATCAGCACGATTACTTAGCTTTTTCAATTATTTCTACTAATCTCCACTTTTTTCTTTTGCTTAATGGTCTTATTTCCATAATTTTAACAACATCGCCGACGTTGCTTTCATTTTTTTCGTCATGAGCCATAAGCTTTTTAGTAATCTTAAAATATTTTTTATATATGGGGTGTTTTACTTTTCTTTCAATTTTAACAACAATACTTTTATCCATTTTATTCGAAACAACAACACCCGTTCTCGTTTTTCTTCTACCGCGAGTTTCCATTAATTATTTCGTCTCCTGATTTTTATTTTCTTCTTTTTGAGCTGCAAGCTCTCTTTCGCGTAGCACGGTTTTCATTCTCGCAATATCTTTTCTTGTATTTTTCAATTTAGCCGTATTTGTTAAGCTTTTCAATTCGTTTTGAAATCTTAAATCAACCAAATTGCTTTCCTCTTCGGCAATTCTTTTCTTGATCTCTTCCGTGCTCATTTCTCTAATTTCGTAAATTTTCATCTTTTTCTCTTACCTTTTATTGAAAATCAGGTCTTGATACAATTTTAGTTTTAATTGGTAATTTATAAGAAGCCATTTTTAATGCTTCTTGAGCCAATTCTTTCGATACACCTGCAACTTCAAACATAATTCTACCGGGTTTTACAACAGCAACCCAAAATTCAGGATTACCTTTACCTTTACCCATTCTTGTTTCCAATGGCTTTTTCGAAACAGGTTTATCTGGGAAAATACGAATCCAAACTTTTCCGTCTCTTTTCATTTTACGGGTAATGGCAACACGGCAAGCTTCAATTTGTCGTGAAGTAATCCAAGCCGCTTCCATTGCTTTTAATCCCATATCACCAAAAGCAACTCTGTGGCCTCTTTGCGATTTTCCTTTTCTTCTTCCACGATGGGATTTTCTATATTTAACTCTTTTTGGCAATAACATAAAATTTATCTCCCAGTACTCTTAATTCGCTTAAATATTTCTTACGTAAACTTCGCCTTTGAAAATCCAGACTTTAACACCAATTGAACCATAAATAGTTTGTGCTGTTGATGTAGCGTAATCTACATCGGCACGTAATGTTTGCAATGGAATTCTTCCTTGTTTGTACCATTCGGTTCTTGCCATTTCGGCTCCGCCAAGTCTTCCGGAACACATTACCTTAATTCCTTGTGCTCCCATTCTCATCGCAGAGTTAATAGCAGATTTCATTGCACGTCTGAACGATACTCTATTTTGCAATTGATTTGCAATTGCTTCGGCTACCAAATTTGCGTCAAGTTCAGGTCTTTTTATTTCACTTATCTGTACCTTTACTTCCTTTTCAAGGAGTTTTTTCAATTCTTCTTCCAAATGGGCGATTTCTTTACCGCTTTTACCAATCACATAACCTGGACGGGAAGTATGTATTGTTATCGTAAGGTTCTTCGATGTTCTGTCGATAATTATTCTCGAAACACCGGCTTTTTTCAGTCTTTTCCGAATATAGTTTCTTATTTTTCTGTCTTCTTGAAGTTTGTCTTTATAACTTTTCGGTTCATACCAATTGGATTCCCATCCTCTGAAAATCCCTACTCTAAAACCTATCGGATTTGTTTTCTGACCCAAAAGATTCCTCCTAATTAGCTTTTAGTAGCAACTACTATAGTTAAATGATTAGTTCTTTTTCTTACTCTGTATGCTCTTCCCATTGGAGCCGGTTGAATTCTTTTCAACATCGGTCCCGGATTTGCGTAAACTTCTTTTACATAAACATCCGAAATATCAACATTTGCCGCTTCTTCTTTATTCATAAGATTAGCAATAGCGGATTTTAATACTTTTTCGGCATAATTCGATGCGTGTTTCGGATGAAAATGTAGTATTCCGAGTGCTTCTTCAGCAGATTTACCTCTAATGAGATCAATTACCAATCTCATCTTACGAGGCGAAACTTTAATATATTTATGCGTTGCTCTTGCTGTTAATTCCATAATCAAACCTCAATCACTTTTTACGTGCGGCTTTTTCCGCTTTGGTTCCTGGATGTCCTCTAAAAATTCTTGTCGGAGCAAATTCTCCGAGTTTATGTCCTACCATATTTTCCGAAATATAAACCGGAATCATTTGTTTGCCATTGTGAACAGCTATTGTATGTCCGACAAATTCGGGAATTATCATACTCGAACGCGACCAAGTTTTAACAACTTTCTTTTCGTTGCGTTCGTTTAATTCGCGAATCTTTTTTAGCAATTTGTAATTTACGTAAGGACCTTTTTTAATTGATCTTGGCATATTTCACTCTACGATTTAATTATTTTCTTCTCTTAATAATTAATTTATCAGACGGTTTTCTTTTCTTACGGGTTTTAAGACCTTTTGCTTTTTGACCCCAAGGTGAAACAGGATGTCCACCACCGGAAGTTTTACCTTCACCACCACCCATTGGGTGATCAATCGGGTTCATTGCAACACCACGAACGTGAGGTCTTCTTCCCAACCAACGGCTCCTTCCTGCTTTACCGAGGCTAATATTTAAATGGTCACTGTTTCCTACAACTCCGTAAGTAGCCATACATTCAAGACTAACCATTCTAACTTCGCCGGAAGGCATTTTAAGTGTTCCGTATTTTCCTTCTTTTGCAACTAATTGCAAGGAAGCACCGGCTGCTCTACCGAGTTGACCGCCTTTGCCTGGTTTCAGTTCGACGTTGTGAACAAAACTACCGAGAGGCATATTTTTTAATTTAAGGGCATTCCCAACTTTAATTTCCGCATTATCTCCAGACATTACAACATCGCCAACTTTTAATCCGTTTGGAGCAAGAATGTATCTTTTCTCACCATCAGCATAATGCAAAAGTGCTATTCTTGCGGTACGATTAGGATCGTATTCAATAGAATATACCTTTGCAGGAATACCGTGTTTATTTCTTTTGAAA
>CAYZGB010000008.1:0-33238 GCA_964477915.1 uncultured Melioribacter sp.
TAATTACGATCAACCGCTTACCCCCGATTCCGCATTCAGCGGTTCTTTTCGTTCGAGAACCGGAGCACACAACGATTGCTTCCTTGCAGATGCAACCGATATGGGAACGTATCAATGGGATGATATTGAAGGCGATAAAGATTACTTGAATGCGGATAACAGATTTGTTCCTCAAAGCGGCGAAACTTGTCAATTAAGTGAATATTGCGAATGCTCAAACGCTCTTACCGATTTGGCAAGGATGCATTGGTCAACATTAAATAGCGATTACAATACCGATGTTTTGGGATACTGGGAAAATCAAGGTTGTATGCCGGAAATTAAAAGAAGACTCGGCTACCGATTTGTTTTAAGACAAGCGGAAATTTCCGATTCCGTTAAACCGAACGGAACTTTCGTATTGAATTTTGATATTGATAATGTTGGTTTTGCCAATCCTTACAAAGCTCGCGGCTGTGAAGTAATTTTACGAGATGAAACAACCGGTGCCAAATATAAACTTGTAACCGATGTAGATCCGCGTTTTTGGTATTCGGGAGATACAACTCACGTTGAAATTACCGGTGGAATTCCGGTTGATATGCCCGAAGGAAATTATTCCGCATTTCTCTTTTTACCCGATACGGCACAATCTTTACACGATAGAAAAGATTACGCAATTCGTTTGGCGAACGAAAATGTTTGGGAAGATTCCACAGGTTACAATTCACTTTTGCATTCGGTAGTAATTTCGTCTAATGCAAGTGGCGAAACTTACACCGGTGATAATTATTTTGTTCAATTTACCGGTGGAATTAATCCTCCGCCTCCGGGTAGCGAGATAATTATTGACGGTGATTTTGAAGATTGGTCGAACGTTCCGCAGCTCGATACGGGTGCCGATGCCGAACAATCCGGCGATGCGTTAAACGGAAGCACGGATTTACTCGATATGTGGACAACCAACAACGAAAGCGAACTTTTTGTCAGTTACTCTTTAAGCGGAACATTTTCCGGTTCGTATTTCTACCATGTGTTTTTCGATACGGATAATAATCCCGCTACCGGTTTTCATTCCGGCGGTAGTTACGGCGGATTTGATTATATGGTGGAAAACGAAAACCTTTACGTTTACGCCGGTAATAATGGCGAATGGGCATGGAATTACATAGGTGCCGTTACAACCGCTTATTCTTCCGATAACAAAAGATGTGAAATGGCTCTTGAATTTTCGGATTTGAATATTTCCGCCGGAAGCGAGATCGGATTGGTTTTCAATATCAATAATAATAATCCTAATGTCGATGACGATTACGCACCGAATTCTTATACCGAGCATTCTTATCAATATCAAATTACCGTTAGTGATGTGGAAACAAATAATCAAGAACAACCGGATAAATTTGAAATTACTGCTTATCCAAATCCTTTTAACGGAATTGTAACAATTGGCTTAAAGGGTTTCAAAGCGGAAAATACAAGAGTAAGAATATTTGATGTTCTTGGAAGATTAATAAAAACATTTTCAGTAAATGAAATTTTTGACAACGGAAAAATTCGTTGGTTTGCTAAAAACGACAATAATCAATCGGTTAATAGCGGTGTTTATTTTGTTGTTGCCGATAACGGTGTGAAAACCGTTTCTAAAAAAATTATTTATCTCAAATAACAAAAGGAGAACTTCTTATGAAAAACTTACTTACTGTTCTGTTTATTACCGTTGCTCTCGTATCAAGTGCTTTTGCACAAATCCAAATCGACGGCGATATGCTCGATTGGGCAAACATTGCGCCGTTGGATAGAGACGAAGTAGCCGAACCTGTTGGTGATGTTGCTAATTCCGATTATCACGATTTTGATTTGAAGCATCTTTACATTACTCACGATTCCGAATATGTTTATGTTCGAATTGATTTAGCTGATGATGCAAGCTTCAATAATTTTTACAATTTCGATAATCCGCCTGTATTCGAATTTTACATGGATACCGAAATTGGCGATACTACCGGATTTGATTGGGGTTGGTGGAACAACGCTTACAATTATGTAGTTGAACTTGCACCTACTCTACATCCCGATTCTACCGTTAAATACGGACAATTATTTAAATACAATGGCGGAAGAATCCCAACTTGGGCACCGGGCGAATTTGAACTTTTGGCAAATATTCCTATGGCAATTAACGATGATGCCAATGCTATGGAATTTGCTATTCCGCGTAACTTAGTTAATTTCGGTCCTGAATTTCGTCCTTGGGTTTATTCCGTTGGTAATTATCAATGGGCAGACGGCGCCGATCAACTTCCGCAAGAAGGAGGTGCCTATATGTTGCGTTACGATTTTTGGTATCGCGACCAAACCGCTGTAATTCAAGCACAAGGCGATCAAATCGATAACAGAATTACAATCGATGGTGATATGCTCGATTGGGCAAATATTCCGGCAGCCGATGTTGGTGAAATTGCCGAAGATATCGGTGATATGCCGACCGGTCCTGAATTTGACTTGAAAGATATTTATGTTACAAGCGATTCGAATAATTTCTATATTAAAATCGATATTAACCCGAGCGGAACGTTTACGGGAATGTACACAAATTATCCGAATCCGCCGGCGTTTCAAATTTTCTTTAACGTAAACTGGGGTGATACAACCGGTTTGGGTTACGACGGTTTCTGGCCTTTGGCTGTTGATTATATGGTTGATTTAAGTGATGTTCTTAGTCCAGATAGTGCCGGAAATACTGCTGCTATTTATTATTATGTTGCAGATTATGCCGGTGCTTACGAAGAATTTCAACCGATTGACGGTGCTTATGCAACATTTGCAGTAAACGATGACGATAATAGTATTGAAGTTGCCGTTCCGCGTACCGCCATTAATGCAGGAACTGACATTATGCCTTGGGTTTACGTAGTTGGTAACGACAATTGGGATAACGAAGAATATTGGCCGAATACCGTTGTGCAAGGTTGGAGCGATTACGGTTTGCCTGTTTACTACGCATGCGATTACAATTTTATTTCGGGAAGTTCGGTTAGAAAAATTGCCGATTACTGGTTGGTTACCGATGTTCGCAACGAAAACAATGATTATCAAAATGTAAAAGGGTTTGGCTTGGTTGCAAATTATCCTAATCCTTTCAATCCTTCTACAATAATTACTTTCCAAATGTCCCATCCGCAAAATGTAACTGTTGAAGTGTATAACACTTTGGGACAGAAAGTAACAACGTTGATTTCCAATCAATTGTTATCCGCCGGAAATCATCAAGTACGTTGGAATGGAAAAGACGCACAAGGAAATTCGGTAACTTCCGGTGTTTATCTTTACAGAATTTCTTCACCTGAATATTCTGTTAGCAAAAAAATGATGTTACTTAAATAATAATTAATAAAATTAGGGCGTGGCGTTATGTCACGCCTTTTTTTCTCAAAAATTACGGTAGAGAAAATGTTAAGTAAAAAAACATTTGTAATTATCGGTCTGTTATTTGGTTTGTTTGTATTGCAAAGTTGTATTCCCGATAGGTCGCCCGTTGCACCCGTTGAAAATACTCGACCGAAGTTTGTAAAATTTTCTTTTGGCGATAGTACAAATTTGGTTATTTCCGTAACTCAACCGATTAGAATGTATTTCAACGAAAAAATGGATTTAAACACGTTTCCTTCAAACGTTTCGGTTGCGAGTGTAAGCGGGGAAATTACGGGACGATTTTCATACGCCGAAGGAGAAGATTCCGTAGTGGTTTTTACACCGAACGGGGAATACAACAAAGCGGAAATTTACACAATTACCGTTCACGGTGGCGTTCGCGATATTCATCACAATTCTATGATTTCACCGAACGATGACGACGTTCCAGAAACCGCTTGGTTTTTTACCGAAGGCGATTATTCGGCAAACGGATTTCCGTATGTGTTTGTTCGCGATAAAGCCGAAAAACAAGTTGTTTACCGTGCCGGAGAGTTGAATCAATACCTCGATAGCCTTTACGTTGAGGCAACGGATGAGGACTATCAATCCGCATCGTTGGAATTTTCGCCGAAAGGCAATTATCTGTGGATGGTTAATCTTAAAACAACAACCGGAACAGTTACTCTAATTGATCCGGCTGATTTTACGGTACAAAAAGTAATTCAAGTTGGGCTTGGACCTACAAACGTCGGGTTTAACGATTCTTACGCTTTTGTTTGCAATACTTCCGAAAAATCCTTTACGGTAATTGATTTGAATACGTATTCCGTAACGCAAACTTATGCTTTTAACGATTCTTTTAAACCTAAAGACGTAGTTTATTCTCCGGCTACGAACAAACTTTATTTTCTTTCAAGTAACAAAAAGAAAGTTAAGGTGGTTAATGCCGATAATTTCGACGATAGTTCGGTTTTGGACTCCGTTTTGGTTGACAATAAAGGAATTGACATTGAAATAACTCCGGATGGTAATAAAGTATTTATTCCTGAAAAAACTACCGATAAAATTGCAGTTTTGAATACAACTGACGAAACCACCGATTATATCGAAACCGGCTATCCGAATGCCGGCGACGGAGTAACTTTTGGTGATTATTATTATTCGTCGTTTTACAAATATGCTGGAACGGATAATGACGGCGGAATATTGAAAATCAATGCTTCAACTTATGCAATAGAGAATGTTTTTCAATTTTCGGAAGAAATAGATAAACTCTCGATTACCAACGCCGGCGAATTGCTTTATGCCGTAACGCCGGGAGATTCGTCTTTACACATTATCGAAACTAAAACATTGCGGGAAATTACTTCGGTTAAAATTCCCGGAAGTCTCAAATACATTGCAGTTAGTAAAAACAATTATTAATTCGGAAAAACGGGTTTGATGATGAAAAGAAAAATTTTATTTCTAATCGTATTTGCTCTTTCTTTAACCGGTTTAGGATTTGCACAAACCGGAAAAATATCGGGAAAAGTTACCGATAAAAAAACGGGTGAACCTTTGCCCGGTGTAAATATTATTTTGAAAGGAACTACAATCGGCGCAGCTACCGATATTAATGGCGAATACGTGATTATTAATATCCCTGCCGGTACATATAATGTTCTTGCCAAAATGATTGGTTATCAAAGCGTTGAACAAAAAGACGTGAAAGTTATTTCCGGCTTGACTACAAAACTCGATTTCAAGCTTGTTGAATCGAATATTAATTTGCAGGAGGTTACGGTCGAAGAATATAAAAATCCGCCTGTTCAAAAGGACTTAACAAGCAAAGTGCAGGCTCGTACTTCCGAAGAAATCGCTCGCTTGCCCAAAAGCACTATTGAGGATTTGTTAACGCAAGAAGCCGGTATTGTTAAAAATATCCGAACTCAACCGGTAAGTGAACTTCCAGCTTTCGGACAGTTTGCAACCGTGCCTTCGGACGGTTTACACTTCCGTGGTGGTAGAGAAAACGAAACTCTATTCTTGTACGACGGAATTACAGTTAACGATCAATTATGGGGCGGTTTTTATATCGATCAAATAAGCGAGCTTGGAATTAACTCTCTCGAAACTCATTCCGGAACATTCGGACCTCAATTTGGCGAGGCAATGTCAGGTGTTGTTAGTATTTCGCCTCACACACAACTTGCAACAAGTCCGAAATTTGCAATCAAAGGCTTTACCGATAAACTGATTAAAAACGCTTCGAACAATACGTACGCCGGCGAAATTTATTTTAATTCCGCATTGCCGTTTTATAAAAAACTCGGTGTGATTTTCTCTCATCGTGTTTATAGTACCGACGGTTACATTTACGGCTATATTTATCCCGAATACGTAAACAGCGAGGGAAGAGATAAAAGCGGTACGCCGATTAAAGTACCGATGCAATATCTCGATACGCAGTTTAGCGAAGGTAGAATTATTTGGCAACCGATTTCAAGTTTGAAACTTACACTTGGCGGATTCTATGGAAAATCCAACAGAGGTGTTTACAATCATTATTTTAAGTACAATCCTTACGGAACGCCACGTGTAAGATTAAACAGCAATTTGCTTTACGCAAAAGCCAATTACGTTTTTAGTCCCAAAAGTTTTATTAACGTTTCATTCGGAAAATATCAACGCGGATTTATCTCTCGCGTTTACGACGATCCTTCGCTTTATTTGATTTTGCCACAAACCGGTACGGCAGAATTTTCGATTACCGGTGAAGATTGGGTTTGGTTCGAAACAAAATTCGATAGATACGAAGGAAAGGTGGATTACGTTTGGCAAATAAATAAAATTCACAATCTTTCGCTTGGCGGAACGTTCGAACAATACCGCACTTATTTGGAAAGAAAAAATCCCGATGGCGGAGCAATTCTTGAAAAATACGATTACAGCCCGCAACACGGTGGATTTTATGTAAACGATAAAATGGAATTTGAAGATATGGGAATGATAATTAACCTCGGTGCAAGAGTTGATTATATCAATCCCAACAGAAAAGTGCTTGTTAATCTTTCCGATTTAACAAACCTCGATGCCAAAATGACCGAAGCGAAAAAAGAAATTTACGTAACTCCGCGTTTCGGAATCAGTTTCCCGATTTCGGATAAAATGGCATTCCGTTTCGGTTACGGGCATTATTATCAATATCCGAACTTCTTTAAGGTTTTTGAAGGAACATACTATCTTGCGGCAAAAGGCGAATATCGTCCGAACCCGCAACTTGAAAATACACCGATTGCCGATACCGAAATTAAAACCGAAAAAACAACTAATTACGAATTTGGCGTTCAGGCACTTATTACAAAACGTGTTTCTGTTGATGTTACGGCATTCTATCGTAAAACACGCGACTTAATCGGTGTAGTGATGAACGAAACTTCGGAAGGCAAACGTTTTCAGATGATGGGAAATATTGATTACGCAACCGTTAAAGGATTTGAAATTTCGCTGAAAAAACATTTCTCGGATAATTTTTCGGCTTTCTTTAACTACACATTTACACAAACTCTTGTAAGCTCATCAGTTTTGTTTGAAATGCCGACCGACGAATCGAGAACTTTTCCCGCAAATTGGGATCAGCCTCACTCGTTCCGTGCAAATATTTACTACCAGACGGATAACGGCTACGGCTTCTCCGTTTACGGAAGTTACTCCTCGGGCTTCCCTTACACTCGTTCGGCATTTGCTCCGAACGCAGAGAGAAGCCCGTGGATTCACGAGTTTAACTTGAATTTGTTCAAGAATTTCAAATTCTACGGAATGACCGAACAATTTTACATCCAAATTCTCAATGTTACTAACGATAAAAACGTCTGGTGGGTTTATTCCGATTCCGGTATTCCGGGCGATGATGCAAATCCCGCAACGTCGCACGATTACACTAACAATCCGTCAATGTACGGACCCGGACGCACAATTCAATTCGGAATTAAAATTTGGAATTGATAATGAAAAGATATTTGATGAAAATAGTTTTACTTGTATTTCTTTCTACTGTGATTTTTGCTCAACATAATCCGATGGTTTACAAAAGGTGGAATACAATGAATGTTAATAAAGTAGCCACCGTTTTTGATAACGTCGGAATGCTTAATAACGGCAATAATCAAAATTACTCGCTTGCAAGAATTCCTTCGTTCGAATATCCGCAAGGAAGCGATTTGAATTGGGGAACTTGCGTTGCCGTTGTTGTAGGTGCTCCGGCTGATCAAGATACATCGGTTGTCGGAGGAACTAACCCGGATAATCTTCCGTATCTTGACGGAGCGATGGATGAAGGACCTGCCGATTTTTGGAATGAAGAACACTTTGCTCCTTATCCCGAATTTGTAAACGATGAAGTTGCTTCCGTTAGCACCGATCCTTCTTCTTGGCCAAATCAATGGCCCGATGCTTGGCCTAATTACATTCCTTACGACGGAATTAGCGATGCAGTAATTGAAAACCCGAATTTGCCAACACTTCCTATTCCTCGTGATAGTGCAACCGGTTGGCCAGGCTTTGGAAAAAACGGTAAACAACTTGCCGATCAGGAAATGATTAGCCTTATGTTCGGTTGGGGCGGAACAGATCAGCTTGGTGCGGGAAATCCCAAAACCCGTTGGTTACGAACTCAAATGATGATGCGTGGAATGGCGTGGAAAGGAACGCTTTACGATGATTTTATTGTTTGGGTTTTCATTATTCGTAATCCTAACGATAAACCAATTCACGATTTGAGAATGGGAATTCATTCAGATTTCGGATATTTGCCCGAATTTATTCCCGGAATTGGTTACGATGCGGATAGGCATTATTTTGACCCGCGTTTGCAACTTGCTTACGGAACCGATGACGACGGATACGAAGAAGACCCGCTTACCGGTGGAGATCTTTCGCCCGATAAAATTGCGTGGAGCGGAGTTGTTGTTTTGCGAATGCCCGGCGGCGATCATAAAATAAAAACTTACGACGCGACGCATTTTTGGATGGGACAAACAACACCAAGCGGTAGCGGTGGACAACCGGAAATGTATTACAATTGGAATTTGCTAAATCTCGACGATCCGCAAGATAGCGATGGCGACGGAATTGATGACGATTTTGACGGCGACGGAGTTCCTGATGTTCAAAACGGCGGACCGAATTATTACGTTGGCGAAGGTGCGGACGGTTTGCAAATTCTCGGTTCTAATCCGTTTACTTTACAACCCGGCGAAACCGATACACTTATTTTTGCAACGGTTTTCGGTCTTTCGGAAAAAGAGTTGAAAAACAACGCCAAAAATGCAATTGCTCTTTACGAAAATAATTGGGAACCGATAGATGCACCACCGGCACCGAAAGTAGAAGCATTTAAAGACGATAGGGAAGTGGTGCTTGTTTGGAATACGGAAAGCGAAAACGACCCGCAATTCGAAGGATATAAAATTTACCGTTCCGCCGATAACGGACAAACTTGGGGCGATGAAACTTATGAGGATTTCGAAGGCGGAACACATTACATTCCGCTTGCCCAATTTGATTTGGAAGACGGAATTACCGATTACTATCAAACATTGCCCGAATATGCGTGGTTTTATCTCGGTGACGATAATTGGAGCCAAATTAGAACTGTGGTTGAGAATGATACACTTAAAGGAATTCCGATTAACGGAAAAATCTCGGCTTTTGCAAATGGCGATTCCGTTAATGTTTATATCGATAGAACGGTATTGAACGGAATAAATTACAGATATTACGTTGCAGCTTACGATTCGGGTAACGGAATAATCGGGCCGCTTGAAAATTCGCCGGCTCCTAATCCCAGCGAACTGAACAACACTATCGAAATTCGTCCTGAACTTCCGATTGCAAAAAAAGATTTGTCGAAAGTTCGTGCGGTTCCAAATCCGTATAAAATTTCCGAGATTTGGGAAACATCATACAACGAGCATACAATTCAATTTACCGGCTTGCCAGAAAAGGCAACGATTAGAATTTTTAATTCGAGTGGCGAACTTATTCGAACACTCGAGCACAATTCGAATTCAAGCATTGAAAAATGGAATTTGAAAAACAGATATAATCAATTGGTGGCACCGGGCGTTTATTTTTATCACATCACGAGCGCAATAGGTGCAAAAGAAGGAAAAATTTTCGTAATACTCTAAAAGGAGTTTTGGAATGAAAGTTAGTATCGTGCAAAAAAAATCGGTTGAATATTTAATATTAACGCTCTTTACGTTTGCGTTATTTATTAACGGAAAAGCGTTTGCACAAAATGTGGATTATTCCGGCACTTCCGCCGCAAACTTTCTAAAAGTCGGCGTTGGTGCAAGAGTTATGGCAATGGGCGATGCGGCAATTGCAACCGTTGATGGTCCTACGGCACTTTATTGGAATGTTGGTGCTTTGTCCCGTATCGAAAAAGATGTGTCGGTTACGTTTTCCACAATGAATTGGCTTGTGGGAACGCGTAATTCTTACATTGCCGGTGCACTTAATTTAGGTGATGCCGGAACTGTCGGAGCCGATATTCAATATTTAGATTACGGAAAAATTGAAGAAACCACCGTTTACGATCAAGACGGAACGGGAAGATTCTTTTTTGCGAACGATTTTTCTTTCGGTATCGGATATTCTCGTCAGTTAACCGATAGATTTTCGTTCGGTGTTAAAGTAAAATACATTCGCGAAACAATTGCAAACGCAAGTGCCGATGCTTTCGGAATAGATGTCGGTGCGGTTTTTCTCACTTCGTTTTTCAACAATAAAATGCGGATTGCCGCTTCGCTGGCAAACTTCGGAAGCAAAATGAAATTCGAAGGACGCGATTTATCGGTAACTTACGTTATTCCCGGAAGCCCGACCGGAAAGCAAATTCCGGCAAATCTTTCGACAATTGATTGGGATATTCCGCTTTTGTTCCGCTTCGGAATTTCAAATTATTTTATTGATAATAAAATGTGGACTGTATTGGGAGCCTTCGATATTCTCGATAGTCGCGATTACGATGTTCGCTACAACCTCGGTTTGGAAGTAGGATTTATGAAATCGTTTTATCTCCGTGGCGGTTACAAGTTTAATTACGACGAAGTTTCTTACACAGTCGGTGCCGGCCTCGATTTTACACAATTTACCGGCTACAAACTTACTCTCGATTATCTTTATTTGAATTACGGAGTATTCGGAAATCTAAATCAATTCACAATAAGAATAGATTTGTAAGGCGGTTGCAATGAAAAAAATAAATTTACTTTTTATCGGTCTTATTTTTATTGCGTCGAATATATTTGCACAGAATTTTAATCCAATGGTAAATCAACGTTGGAATATTTTCGATATAAATAAAGTCCGAACAAAATTTAACAATACCGGTGAACTTTGCGACGGAAACGAGCAGAATTTTTCGCTTGCTCGTCCGCCTGCATTCGAATATCCGGCGGGAAGCGGATTAAGTTGGGGAACTTGTGTTGGCGTTTCCGTCGGTGCTCCGCTCGATCAAGATTCCGGTGCAGTTGGCGGTTGGCCTAATCCTGCTGACGATTATTTCGCTTTTTGCGATGCAACAATGGATGAAGGTCCCGCGGCATTCTGGGACGAAGAACATTTTTTCCCCTATCCCGAATTTGTAAACGGCGATGCCGCTTGTATGAGCACGGATACATCAACTTGGCCTACGGTTTGGCCTTCAACCTATCCGGTTCTCGGCGATCCTGTTTTACGAGATAGCGTAACCGGTTGGCCCGGTTTCGGTAAAAACGGCAAACAACTTGCTGACCAGGAAAGTTTTTCTGTTGTCCAGGCTTGGGGCGGTACCGACCAGCTTACAGCAACCGGAAGAGTTTATCCTAATTTTTTACGAACGCAAATGATTATTCACGGAATGGCGTGGAAAGGAACGCTCTACGAAAATTTCATCGTTTGGGCTTACGTAATACGCAATATCGGTGATGCACCAATCCACGATATGCGTGTGGCAATTCACGCCGATTTTAGTTTTATTCCCGAATTTTACCCGGGAATTGGTTACGATGCAGATAGACATTATTACGATCCGGATTTACAATTAGCTTACGGCACGGATGACGACGGTTACGAAGAAAGTCCTTTCGGAGGAACAATTCCGCCCGACCAAATTCCGTATGCCGGAGTTGTTGCATTAAGAATGCCGGGTGGAGACCACAAAGTTAAAACTTACGACGCATTCCATTTTTGGATGCAAGCAACTACACCTGCCGGTAACGGTGCTCGTCCCGATTGGTATTTTGAATACAATGTAATGAACTTAAACGATCCGCAAGATAGCGATGGCGACGGAATTGACGACGATTTCGATGGCGATGGAATTCCTGATGTTCAAAACGGCGGACCAAATTATTACTTGGGCTTGGGTGCGGACGGCTTACAAACACTTGGTTCACCGCCATTTACATTAAATCCGGGTGAAGCCGATACATTGATTTTTGCTACTGTTTTCGGAACAAGCGAAAAAAACATTAAAGAAAATGCAAAACGTGCAATTGTATTGTATCAAAACAATTGGGAAGTAGTTGATGCTCCTCCTGCACCAATTATGGAAGCAATTCCCGATAACGGAAAAATCAAACTTGTATGGAGTAACAACAGCGAACACGATCCGCAATTCGAAGGTTATAAAATTTATCGTTCTTCCGATGGCGGAGTTACTTGGGGCGAAAAATCTTTTAAGGATTTTGACGGTGGAACTCATTACGTTCCGTTAAAACAATATGATTTGGAAGACGGAATTACCGGTAATTACCAAACAATTCCACGTTACGCCTGGTTTTACTTGGGCGACGATGATTGGTCGCAAGTTCGCGAAGTTGTTCAACCGGGTGATAATTACAAATATTTTGAACCTGGTGATACAGTAAATATCTTTTACGATAATAACGTAATTAACGGATTGCGTTACAAGTATTACGTGGCTGCGTATGATTCGGGTAACGGAATTATCGGTCCGCTCGAAAATAGTTTTAGCAACAATCCCGAAGAAATGAATAACACGGTTGAAGTAATTGCGCGTGCACCGGTTGCAACTAAAAATCTTGATGCCGTTCGTGTTGTTCCAAATCCTTACCACGTTGCGGCACTTTGGGAACAAGGACAAAATGAACATTTGCTTCAATTTACAAATCTTCCCGAAAAGGCTACAATCAGAATTTACAATTCCGCGGGAGAATTAATTAAAACAATTCACCACGATGCCTCATCGGCATTTGCACCGAGTATTGCAACGTGGGATTTGCACAACGAATATAATCAATTGGTTTCTGCCGGTGTTTATTTCTACCAAATTTCTTCAAGCCTTGGTGTGAAGACCGGTAAAATATTTATCGTGTTGTAGGAATTTTGAAAATGAAAAAAATAATTTTTCCCCGACCCTTTATGGTTGCCGTTGATGATTTGGGCTGGATAAACGGCGGCTCGCTTGCCGAAACGGACGGACCTTGGCGAATAGGCTTTTTACGTAAAATGCGAGCGAAAGATTACGAGCCTTTTGTTGAGATAGGACAAAAACTTGGAATTCGCTTCCAAATGCTTTTTGTTCTTGCCGAAATGGACAGGCTGAACATTCTGAAAAAATATCCTACAACAACTTGGATGGGAAAGGATTGGGATAATTCCGAAAACATTTCATCCGAACAAATCGAAATAATGAAATATGTAAAAAACAATGCTTCTCACATTGAGTTCGGTTTACACGGCGTTGGGCACGAACATTGGGAAAACGGTAAAAGAACGCGTGCCGAGTGGTACGATATGGAAAACGATAAACCTTGGGACGAGCAGGATTTACATCTTCACGTTAAAGCGTACAAAGAGATTCTTGCTCAATACGATTTGGATGAAGCTCACGGACATTCGTTTCCCGAAAGTTTTGTCCCTTGCGGTTGGGCTTATTACTGGAATCCGGAAGGGGATTACAGCACTGCAAGCGTTTTGAAACAATACGGAGTAAAATTTGCAAACACTTGGTTCGAGAAAATTCCCGAGTTAAATCCGCCGATAAAAGAAGGCGGCGGGCTTGATCACGGAATCTTGGTTTTGAAGAGATACAATTACGGTAACGATTGGTATATGGTTGGAACTACGCCGACACAACCGATTTCAAAGTTTAAATCCGATGTAATAGAATCGCATTGGAGCAATTGGCTTGCAACGGACGATTTTTTACAACCGGAAGTGAACAATAAATGGATTGATTTTTTAACACGCGTTCAGAGGACGGAGAACCGTTATCTGACGAAAAATACGGAGCAATTTTATTCGCAATGGGTTTACAAAAAATTTACAAAAGTAAAAATTAAATCCGAAAACGAAATTGAAATCGATACTACAAAAATTCCTGACGAATATTACAAATTCGGTTTTGTTAATTCAATGGTGTTGAAAGCTCCGTTAAATAATGGCGAGCATATTTCGAAAGCGGAAATCGACGGAAAAAATATTACTGCATACTACGAAACTGAAAACTACGGCTTTTTGTTTTTACCACCTCTTAACAAAAATAAGCATACTCTGAAAATTAAGTTCGGAAATAAATTACCGAAAAATTTAATTTGGCACGACGGAACGTTTAATGTTTACAATTCCGAACAAAGCAAAAAATTTCTTTCGTTCGAAATAAAAACTTACGGAAATCAAACGGTAAAAGTTTTAACACAAAAGCCAAAACGAATTGTAGTGGAAGGAAAAATAAAAATCAAAAAGAAAAAATATGATGTTGCTAAATCATTGTTAAGTCTTTTTGTTAATGTTCATAATATTCAAGGGGAAAAGGGCAAAATCAAAATATATTTTTAACTAATTTGAAAGGGCAAACTTAATGTTAAAAAAGATTGTCGTTTTTTCCATTGTTTTATTCATCTTCTTTTTAACTTCGTGCAGCAATTCGAAAAAACTACCGCTTACCATTAATGCCGGTAAAATTCAAATGGTGATTAACCGTCATTTGAAAACATCAATTTATAAAAACGAAAATGGTAATAAAGAGAAGGTAACACCTTTTTCTTATTCGGAATATATTTCGGTTTCCGGGAAAAAAGTTCGAGCCTTTGATTTCACCGATTTCAAAAAAAGAGAGTTTTCAGATAGTACCGTTTACGAAATTAGCGGGGTTAGGCAACGTTTTCCGAAATTAACCAAAAAACTGATTTTGACCGTTTACAAAGATTTCCCCGATTTTATTTTCACACGTGTAATTTACATCAACAACGATTCCACCGAAATTAATGTGGATTATTGGGTTAACAACAATTATTCAATTCCGTTAAAAGATACTACCGAAACCGTGTGGTCCTACCAAGGTGCAACCTACGAGGAGCGACCGGATTGGGTAATGGAAATTCCTAATGGCTTTAACAGAAAAAATTATCTTGGAATGAACGCAACAGATTACGGCGGGGGAATTCCGGTTGTCGATATTTGGAAAAGAAATTACGGAATTGCAATCGGGCACGTGGAAAATAAACCCAAATTGGTTTCGTTGCCGGTTGTTAGAAAGCAAAAATCCGTTGATATTAAAATAATTTACGAAAAACCTCGAACGCTAAATATCGGCGATACTCTTAAAACATTCGAAACATTTGTTACCGTTCACAACGGTGATTATTTCCACACACTTAAAAAATATTCCGAATTTATGCAAAAGTATCGCGGAATTAAATTTGAAAATTCACCTAAAACCGCATATCAACCTATTTGGTGTGCTTGGGGCTACGAAAGAGAATTTACCGTTAACCAAATTTTGGGCACACTTCCAAAGGTTAAGGAATTAGGCTACAAGTGGGTTGTCCTCGATGACGGCTGGCAAACAGCCGAAGGCGATTGGTTTTTGAATCCGAAAAAGTTCCCGCACGGCGATAAGGATATGATTGCATTTGTCGATAAAATTCACAAAGCAGGACTTAAAGCAAAATTGTGGTGGACTCCACTTTCCGCCGACCCCGGAACAAAATTATTAAAAGAACATCCCGAATTACTTTTGCTTGATAAAAAAGGAAAGCCGGTTAAAATCAGTTGGTGGGATAGTTATTATTTGTGTCCGGCATATAAAGAAACTTTGGATTACACTCGAAAAATGGTAGATAAATTTCTCGGTAAGTGGAAATTTGACGGATTGAAAATTGACGGACAGCATTTAAACGGGGCTCCTGAATGCTACAATCCATTGCATCATCATAAGCGTCCGGAAGAATCCGTTGAAGCGATGCCTGAATTTTTCAAAACAATTTACGACGAAGCCGAAAAAATTAATCCCGATGCGGTAATTGAAGTTTGTCCTTGCGGAACGGCTTACAATTATTATATGCTGCCGTATGTAAACCAGGTTGTTGCTTCCGACCCAGAATCATCTTGGCAAATAAGATTGAAAGGGAAGACGTTCAAAGCGTTGTTGGACGGTAAAGTTCCTTACTATGGCGACCACGTTGAATTAAGTGATGGAAAAGATGATTTTGCTTCTACGGTCGGAATAGGCGGAATTATCGGGACGAAATTCGTTTGGCCGCCCGGAGTGCACAAAAATATGGAAAGCGGCGATGTTTCTTTAACAACTGCAAAAGAAAAACTTTGGCAAAAATGGATGAAAATTTTTAATCGAGAAAAATTATATGAAGGAAAGTATTTGGGCGAGTTGTACGATTTGGGTTTTGACCGTCCCGAGGCACACGTAATTCAAAAAGGTGATACGCTTTATTATTCATTTTATGCGGATAAATTCAACGGAGAAATAATCTTACGCGGGTTAAATCCAAACAATAAATACACGGTTTTCGATTACGTTAATAACAAAAAAATTGCGACATTGAAAGCAGGAGAAAACAAACTAAACGTGAATTTTAAAAAGTATTTGTTGGTGAAAGCAATTCACGATTGATTTTGTAGTTATTCCTTTTTGCGGACATAAGCATAAGTCAATGGATTGTTGGAGTGAAATCTGAATATTAAATGTTATAAGATAATGTTATAAGATTTCTCAAAAAATAAAAATCAACTTTATGAACATTTAACTTTACAAACTTTTAACTGAAAAAAGATTTCTCCTTGGCTACTTTGTCGCCTACGTCTAAATGACAGAAATAAAGGAAAATTAAAAAAACTTGTAATTTCGAAACCCTTCGAAGAAAGGGCTGAGAAATCTCAAAAATAATACAATGGAAACCAATTTGAATTAAAAGATTCCTCCCTCGATAAATCGGGTTCGGAATGACAGCGATAAACAAAAGTCCCGTAGGGACGGAATTTTTGTAGTAATAGAATATACAATAAATCAAGCTCCGTTGGATAGAAATCTGAAATTCAAAAAAAGAAACGAATTTCAGTTTTTTCCCATTTCCCGAAACAAAGTTTCGGATATTATTTCCGTCCCAAATACAATTTGGGACGGAGTAATGAAGATTTTATATTAATCTTCGCATTCTGATTTTTTCAAGTGAATTATAAATTCCGTACCTTCACCAACTTTGCTATCAACATAAATTCTACCGCCTAATTTTTTTACAAACTCTCCTACAACCTTTAATCCTATCCCTGAGCCTCTTTCATTCTCCGTGCCACGCGTAGAAAATTTATTTTCGAATTTAAAAACTGTTTTTAATTTATCTTCCGGAATTCCAACGCCGTTATCTTTTATTCTAATTTCAACTATTTTTTCCGAAAGTTCTTTTGCATTTATTTTTACATTACCTTTACGATTAGTAAACTTAAGAGCATTCGAAATAAGATTTCTGATAATGCTTTCGAAAGCTGGTTTATCAACGTTAATACAAATATCTTTTTCAATTTCATTAATAATGGAGATTTCTTTATGTTCAGCTTGTTCTTTGAAAAGAAGAATAATATTATCGATCGTTGGTTTTAAGCTTAAATTTATAAAATTTAATTCCAGTTTATCTAATCTTGCACGCGACCATTCCAAAAGTGATTCTATTAACGAAAATACTCTTTTCGCGGAAATATAAGAGTTATGAACAAATTCTTTTACTTCAGCCGGCTCAAGCAAATCGTAACTTTCGTTAATAAATTGTAAACCGGAAAGAAGTCCACCGAATGGACTCCGAATATCGTGAGCAATTACGGAAAATCTCTTATCTTTTTCAATTATTTCATTTTCAAGTAATTTTTCCCGTTCTTGTAAGGTTCTTTTTGCTCTTTCAAGTTCTTTGTTTTGTTTTTCAAGTCGATTTTTTAACTCAATGAGTTCTTTGTAACTTTTATTTAATTCGTGTTTTTTACGGTTTTCATCTGTAATATCAACACCGAGGCTCAAAATACCGGAAGGATTTCCGTTTTCGTCGTACATTATTTCGTTGTACCAAAAGATTCTTTTTGTTCCAAAAGCAGATTTGATTAAATTCGAAAAGTTTCCACCGGTTTTTTCCTGACCTTCCATTTTTCTTTTGAAGTGGAAATATTGGTGTTTTCGTTCGTCTTGATCGGCAAATAAATCAAAGAAATTCATTTTGTGTAATTGCGAACTATTTTTCCCTAAAATTTCTTTTGTTTTGTTATTTACGAAAGTTAGATTGGCATTTTTATCATAAGAAATGACAAAGAATGGAATTGAATTAAGGAAGTTTTTTAACATTTTATTTGTGTTAAAAAGCTCTCTTTGAATTTTTTTATAATTGGTGATATTACTTGTAATTAGTATTAAATATTCTTTATTGTTTTCTTTGTATTTTCTTAAAATTACTCTAATATCAACGCTCTGGTTAAATATCGGATGATGTATTCTAAATGATTTTTCGAGGTTTGTTTTTTCGCTTAATAAAAAGGGGAAAACAGTTGCTAACTTAAAAATATCGCTATCGGACAATAAGTTAATAAAATGTTCTATCATTATAGAACGCATCTCAACACCGAAAAATTCAACTATTTCTCTGTTGATTTCCAGAATATTTAATTTTGATAAAATTGCTTTTACTTCGTCTATTGTAAAGTTTTTTACAGATGTTAATTTATCGGTAACACTTACCCTTTTTCTTAAATCCAAAATCATCTCGTCAATGTTAAGTAAAATTATTCCGGCGGGAATATTGTTAATAAGTCTAAAATATTTTTCTTTTTCGTTAATTAATAGTTCTTTTTGTCGTGCTATTTCCGTGATATCGTGAAACGCACCCCAAATAATTTTTTCGCCTTTGTCGTTGATTTCAAGTTCACAAATTTGTCTAATTAAAAGTCTTTTATCACTATTTTTTTGCCGTACCGAATATTCAACAATAAAATTATCTTTGTTCTTTTTCAAAGTGTCCAAACGTATTAATAACGAATTTCTACACGCTTCGCCAATTGTTGCAAGAAATTCTTCTAGACTGTATTCTTCTTTGAGAGGTAAATTGAAAATATTATGGAAATTTGCTGTGGGTATAATTTTATTTTGTTCAACGTAAAATTTGCATCCGCCAGATAATGCTAAAGATTGCGTAACTTCGTTAATTCGATTGGTTTCTTTAAGCTTATTTTTAATTTCCGTTTCTTTCGAAATATCAATAGCTATTGCATTAAATAAAATTTCCTTTTCCAAAACGAGTTTTTGTGTTCTTAATAATACTGTTTTTTCGTTTCCGTTTTTAGTTATTAATTTTGTTGTGTTGCCGGCGGGCATAAAAAACATTGAGGTTGTACGCAAAAGCTCGTCTTTTGCTTCGAAAATTTCATCAATATGAATGTCTTTTAATTCATCTTGTTCGTATTCCGAAATAAAAGAAGCTTCTTTGTTTAAAAATTTTAATCTTTTACTTTCATCAAAAACAAATATTGGAAAGGGGGCATTTTCTATCAAAAGCCAAAAATTATTTTTTGCTTCGGCTAATTGCTCAAAAATATTATCTATGCTAATTTTAGTTCTTTTTGCTTCTTCCCGGGCAA
The DNA here is from genome assembly GCA_964477915.1 of uncultured Melioribacter sp. Taxonomy (GTDB): domain Bacteria; phylum Bacteroidota; class Ignavibacteria; order Ignavibacteriales; family Melioribacteraceae; genus WGAL01. The sequence continues at coordinate 19,300 of CAYZGB010000008.1, forward strand.
AATAAAATAATAGAGAACCAGCAATCACAATAATTACATAAAAAGTAATAGCTGGAATATGATTTCCAAGGTTTTCCGTGTTATCAATAAAAATAATATAAGCACTAACAAAGAACAGTGTAAACCAAATAAAGCAAATTGATTTGTTTAATTTTCTCGCTTTCTCCTGGAATTTCCGAAAAAGCCCTTCTTCTTTTGCAACCGAATTTTTTATTTGTTCCACATTTCCCTCTTTATTTTTCTTTTGCCGGTAAAGTAAAAATAAATTTGCTACCCACGTTTACTTTACTTTCAACTCTTATTGTTCCTTTATTTCTTTCAACAAATTCTTTTACAAGAATTAAACCCAAGCCTGTCCCAGGTTCGCTATTTGTTCCCGGTCTGCTTACCTTTTTATCAATCTTAAATAAATTGGAAAGTATATCTTCGCTCATACCGATTCCGGTGTCTTCTATTGTTACTTCTACGTAATCATTATTCAAGTGTTTTGCCTTAATTGTAATTGTTCCGCCCGGATTTGTAAATTTAATTGAATTATTGACCAAATTTCTAATTATGGATTCTACCGTATTTTCGTCAGCATAAGCGGTTAAGTCGTCCGGTATTTGAACTTTTATTTCGATATTTTTTTGACTTGCCGGATTTTCCAAATATTCTTTTACATTTAATGCAATAAAATAAAGATTAATCTTTTTAGGTTTAATTTTGAAAGTTCCTAATTGTAAACGGGACCAATTCAACAGATTTTCCAGAAGTTTATAGAGGCCGCGTGCCGAACTATCAAGCGAAGTAACCATTTCCTTAATTTCTTCGAGTGTAAAATCATCAATCATCTCGTTAAGCATATTTGTTAAACCTAATAATGCAGTAAAAGGACTTCTTAAATCGTGAGCAATTATTGAAAAAAGTCTATCCTTATTTGCATTGGAAATTTTAAGTTCTTCGGCTTGTTTGCTAAGCTCAATCTCACGTTTTTTCAAAAGCTCATTTGTCTTTATTAATTCTTCATCGGCAATTTTTTTCTCAATTGATTGAACTATTTGAGTTGAAACAATTTTAAGAAAATCCAAATCGTCTTTTCCGTAAGCATCTTTATCGTAATAATCTTGTAGAACCATTACACCTTCGTTTCCGTTTGTAAACTGGAGATTAGCAACGGCAATACTTTCAGGCAAGGTTCCAATTAATTGAAATTTTCCGTCATCAAGTAATTTTTGAATATCTTTTTTCAATAAAACGGCATTTAGTTTCGAATTTATTGCATACTCCGTAAATCCGTTTCGAGGAACAAGTGAGCCCGGATTTTCAGAATCCATTTCGTCAACGTAATATTCAAATTTTATTAAATTTTCATTCTTTTGCCAAACGGCAATAAAAAAGTTATCCGCCGGCATAAATCTGCTTATTATTTTATGGATAAATTCATAAAGTTGAGGTAATGTTTTTGCCTTTATTGTTTCGGAAGAAATCAAGTATAGAGCTTCCCTTAATAAATTATGTTTGTACGAATCCGTAACATCTCTTGCTACACCAATAAGACCTGTAACTTTACCTTTGCGAATAACCGGCGATTCATTAACTTCAAGCAGAACTTTTCTTCCGTTTTTGGCAAAAATTTCAATATGATATCTAACGGTTTCTTTATTGAGTAAAACTTTTCTCAAGTTTTCATCAATTTTTTTGTTTATTGGGTTATCTGTCAATAGTTCCTTACGATTAAGAATAAATTCATTAGGAAAATAGCCCAATACTTTTTTTACGCTCCCGGAGATGTAAGCAAAATTTTCATCAACATTTTGTTCATAAACAATGTCATTTAGATGATTCAGAATAAAGTTAAGCTGTTCGGCAGTTTGTTTGAATGCATCGCGAGTTTTTTCAAGTTCTTGAAGTGCTTTTTTACTTTCACTAATATCTTCAACCAAACCGATTACCGAAATAACTTTTCCTTTTTCATCAAAAATTGGCTGAGCAATAAATCGGATGTAAACTTTTTTCTCTGATAAAATGCTTATATAATTCCCCTCGAATTTTCCGGGTTTCCCTCTCAAGGCTTCTTTAGCAATTTTTTTAACATCAACATTTTTTATGTGTTTTGTCATATTTATTTTTAGAATTTGATGTGGCTTGACACCAAAAATTTCTAAAAAACTTGAATTGAAACTGATTATATTTCCCTTATTATCAAATTGTAAGATTCCAATCGGGGAGTTTTCTAAAATGGAACGGTATTGTTCTATATTTTCCCGTAATTTTAACTCAGCAAGATGTTTTTCCGTAATGTCAGTTAAAATTTCCCAAAGCAAAGTTCTGTTGTTTTCATAAATAAACGCAATGTAGCTTTCGTAAAACCTGGATTTTTTCTCTTTGGTAATAATTTCTAAGGATTGTTTAATAAATTTTTTCCCTTTTAGAGCGGCATTTTTCCTTTCTCGGAAAATTTCCACAGAATTATTAACAATTATTTTTCTGAAATTAGTTGTACTTTTTTTAATTTCGTCTGAATTATAACCAAGTTTAGAAATGTTTTTTGTAATAAAGATTTGTTTAAAACGATTGTTTTTCAATTCCCATTGAATAAGTAAATTAGGTGATTTTTCGATAATTTGTTTAGCACGTTCCGCCTCTTGTTTTGCTTTCTGCAATTCAGTAACATCCGTAATTGAAACGAGAAATTTCCCTCCGATAAATGATAGGAAAACTATTGTATTTTTAATTTCGCCCGATTTTGTTTTAATTAATGTTTCCTTTTTTACAACATTAATTTTTCTTTCTTGAAGTTTCCTGGCGAAAACCGCCCATTTTTTAGCATTTCTTCCGGGATCTCCACCAACATTTAATGGTCCTAAATACCAGGAAGCCAAATCGGGAAGTTCTTTTTCGGAATAACCGAAAGTGTCTTTCATTATATTATTGAAAAGTAAAGTGTTTAATTCTTCATCGAGAAGTGCCATTGAAATTGGAGAATTTTCCATTAGTAGGTAAACTTCGTCGTGTGATTTCTTAAGATTTTGCTTGGTTTCTTCAAGTTCGGTTACATCGTAGTATGAGGCCCAGATTTCTTTAAGTTTGTTATCTTTAATAATTCCAAATAGATATATAGAGAAATAAACAGTTTCTCCTTGCAACGTTAGATAAGGGAAAATATGTCCTCGTAAAACGTACTTATTTTTAACAAATTGGGAAATAAGTTGTTTATTTTTTGAGTTTTCCCAAGAACCGAAAATTTGTTGTACTGTTCTTCCTTCCAATACATCGGGTTCGCCAAAGCCCATTTCATGAGCAAACCGTGAATTACATTCAGCTAAAATGCCTGTCTCAAAAATTAATTTTGCTTGTTTTTTTAATGGAAGTTTGGTAGAAACTGGTTTTGGAAATTCAACTCTGTAAACTGCACTATCGGAGTGTTCGAAAAAATATTTGTAACGGTTTTTTTCTTCTTCTAATAATGATAAGTATTTTATTTCCTTAGTAATATCGTTGATTACAAAGACAACATAATTTTCATCAATAAATTTGTAAAGAAATGTATTAAGTTCAACGTTTCTTTTTTCGCCATGCAGTTCAAAAATAAGGTTAAAAACAAAATTTTTTTCTTTAAGAATTTTGTCCCAAATTTTTTCGGAAAAGAACGGTTCGTTTAGTTTTTCTCTTTTTTTAATAAATCTCGAAATAGATTTGTTTATTAAATTATCTGTTTTTTCATCCGTGTATTTTAACAATGAGTTGTTTACGTAAATTATTTTTCCGGGGTTGCCGTTTGGGGAAAGGGAAGTAATTAATACGGGAAAAGATAACCTTTCGAAAGCTGAAAATTTTTTTAATTCAAGTTCATTGAACAAGGTTAGCAATTTTTTAGAGAGTTCGGAATGTGCTTTAATTTTTTCAGTTTCCGAAATTATTTTTTGAATGGATTCCATAATAGAATTAAGTGCATTGTTATTTTGTGTTTTCATTTTTCACTATAAATTAAATTAAAAAATAAGATAACAAATTACTTGTTACCTTTTTTGAAATTATCTAAAAATTCTCTTGCTTCTTTTCCTAAAACCAGTTTCCCACTTAACTCGGCACGCAAAGTAATTTCTTGTTCACGATGAATGTTGTTTGACCAAAAAATATTTTTAATTTCCTTAACCGCTAACGATGAATAGTTTGATAATTTATTTGCAAGCTTAAGAGTTTCTTCTTGCAAAGAAGCATAATCGTTTGTTAATTTTGTAAATAATCCTTTTTGATAAGCCCAATTGGAATCTTTCCATTCGGTATCGATTGTCATTTCCATAAATGCGGCTTTACCAATTTTTTCTTCTACCGAGCTTGCAATTACAAACGGTGCAATCCCAATTGTAAGTTCGCTTAAACGCACCATAGCGGAGTTAACCGCAATAACATAATCTGCTGCCGAAATAATTCCAACACCGCCACCAACTGCTTTACCTTGAACGGATGCAATTACAAATTTAGGACAAGTTTTCATCGCGTTTATTACGTTTCCAAAGCCCGAAAAAAACTTTTTCCCTTCTTCTAAATTCGAGATTTTTATTAACTCATCGAAAGAGGCTCCGGCACAAAATGCTTTTTCGCCTGCACTTTTAAGAATTATGACTTTTACTTCATTATCAGTACAGAAGGCTTTAATTTGAGTTGTCAATTCCGAAAGTAAATTTCCCGGTAATGAATTCCCTTTTGGGTGGAAAAATTCAATAATTCCAATATTTTCTTCAACTCTACTTTTTACGTAGCCATTTTTCATAGATAAAATGCAAATTTTTTCAAAAAAAGTAATTTATTAAAATTATTTAAAAATCACCTATTTATTATCGAAGTTTTTTGATTTTTAATTAGGGATTTTTTACGGAAACCTTGAAAAAATCAATTTATCGGCTTTTCGTTTCGTATTAATATTCAATGGTTATTTGGGAAAATTTTTTAGAAACGTTTTTTGCTGTTAAATTATTGCTCGAATTTATTCCGAATTTCGCTTAAAGAAATTTTAGCGAAAATTTGTTTTCCTTCAAAAGTTTTTTGAGGCTCGGGTAGGGCAAAAAGTTGATCGATAATTAATCCAACTTCGTTTTTGTTAATTTCGTCGCCCTCTTTGTAGGAAATTACCTCGGCAAAAGTTTCCGCTAAAATTTTGTCTATATTTCCTTCGCCGTATTTTTCGAGCGCATTTAATAAAGCGAACAGTGTTGTTTTTTCTTTCCCTTGTTTTATTTCCGAGGGTACACCGGAAATAGAAATTTTATTATTGCCAAAATATTTTATCTCAAAACCGAGTTGTGAAAGTTTTGAATCAAATTTTTGCAGAACATTAACATAATTGTTCGGAAGTGTAATTGTTTCGGCAAAAAGGAGCTGCTGCGGAAATCCCATACCTTTTTTTAACATATTCAAAGCTTTTTCGTAAAGAATTTTTTTATGTGCGAGATGAACATCAATAATCATTAATCCGCTTTTAATTTCTGTTACGAGGTACTTTTTGTGTACGTAAAAAACAGATGTTTCAATATTTTTATTTGTTTTTTCCGTGGGATCTGCATTTTCTTTGTTAGATGTTCCAAGCTCTTTATCTATTTTGCCAAAAAGTAGTTCAAGTTCCGAATCGTCTGTAAAATCAGTCTTTCCCGAATATATGGAATTTTCTTTTAGAACTTTTTTTGTCTTTTTGTTATCGTTTATAATCAATTTCAAATCGGTTTCTTTTTCTTCGTTCGGTTTTGGCTCGACGATAAAATCGTAACTTCCAAGTGCTTTTTTTATTACGGATTTTACAAGCGAAAAAATTTGTGCATCGTCGTAAAAACGAATTTCTTCTTTTGCGGGATGAATGTTAATATAAATTAACTCGGGGTCGATTGTAATGAATAAAACAAAAAAAGGATATTCGCCTTTTGCAAGTAAATTTTCGTATGCCGAAAATACCGCATTATTAACGGTTTTGTTTTTAACATATCTTCCGTTAACGTAAAGATGCTGATTGTTTTTGCTATCGGTAAGATAAGTAGGTTTTGCAATAAATCCGAAAAAAGAAGCGATTTCGGTTTTCTCTTCAAGCTCAATTGTCATTTCAATTATATACTTTCCAAAAATTGCTCGCATTCTTTCGTGCAAGCCTGCTGATGAATAATCGGCAAATAAATTTCCGTCCTTAAAAAGCTTGAAAGAGATTTCCGGGTAAGCAAGTGCAATAAAATTAAATACTTCAAGAATTTTTCGGAATTCCGTTCTATCGGATTTAAGAAAATTCCTACGTGCAGGAACGTTATAAAAAAGATTTTTAACAATTACGGTTGTGCCTTTTGGCAAAGCATCTTTTTCTGCTTTTGCGTTGCCGTTTTCATCTACAATTACAATTGTACCAAGTGAATTTTCCACTTCGTTTGTTTTAATAACAAGATTACTTACCGCAGCAATAGAACTTAATGCTTCGCCTCTAAAACCGAATGTCCCGATACGTTCCAAATCATCCGCACTTGTAATTTTGCTGGTTGCGTGACGTTTTACCGAAAGCAAAGCATCTTCTTCGTTCATTCCGATTCCATTATCGCTAACTTGGATAAGTTTTTTCCCAGCCTCTTTTATGGAAACTACAATCTCACTTGCACCGGCATCAATAGAGTTTTCAATTAGTTCTTTTACCACGTTTGCCGGACGCCCTACGACTTCGCCAGCAGCAATTTTATTGTAAACAGTTGGAGCAAGTAATGTTATTTTATTTTTCTTTTCCATTACGTAAATATTTTTTTACAATAAATTTTTCATAATCTTTTTTTTCAATCAACTTAAAATCGTTAAGTTTTTCTATGGGGAAAAATTTGTCGCCAACGTAATTCCCTTTGATAAATGACAAAATCAATTCGTCTGCACTATCGATTGTTTGTTTAAAAACGCTTTCTCCTCCAATTACGAAAAGATTTTGATATTTCAGATTTTCGGCAACGGAAATTCCTTCTTCAATATTTTTAACAGTGATAAGATTTTCTCCTTCGAATTTCCGTGTATTTGAAATTACAATATTTAATCTTTCATCCAAAGTTTTACCGATTGCTTCAAATGTTTTTCTCCCCATAAATATTGCATTTCCCAGAGTGAGTTTTCGGAAATGCTTTAATTCCCGGGGTATATGCCAAGGCATTTTCTCTTTATTACCAATTACTCCATTTTTGCTTAAAGCTGCAAGCAAAGTAATTTTCATCAAACTTCCGATTCAATTAACCGAGCGTGTTTATCGGCGTGGTACGAACTACGCACAAGTGGACCCGACTCAACAGCAAGGAAACCGATTTTTAATCCTTCTTCTTCATATTCTTTGAACTCGCTTAAATCAACAAATCTTGTTACAGGCAGATGTTCTTTTGTCGGTTGCAAATATTGTCCGATAGTCAAAATATCGCATTCGTGTTCACGTAAATCATTCATTAATTCAAATACTTCTTCTTTTGTTTCTCCAATGCCAACCATAATTCCGCTTTTTGTTCGAAGCCCTTTTTTCTTAAACCATTTTAGTAATTCCAAGCTTCTTTCGTATTTTGCTTGCGGACGTACAGCGTGATAAAGTCGTTTGACGGTTTCCAAGTTGTGATTAAGAATATCCGGTGGATTTTCCATAATAATTTCGAAGGAACGCTCATCGCCTTTGAAATCGGGTATTAGAATTTCGATAGTACAAGAAGGAGTAAGTTTCCGTATTAATTTAACTGTTTCCGAAAATACACGCGCACCTCCGTCCGGTAAATCGTCACGATCGACAGAAGTAATTACGGCGTGTCTTAAACCTAATTCTTTAACAGATTCGGCAACTCTGCGGGGTTCGTCCCAATCAACAGAGCGTGGAATTCCGTTTTTAACATTGCAAAATCCGCACGAGCGTGTGCATATTTCTCCCAATATCATAAACGTTGCCGTACGATGATTCCAACATTCGGCAAGATTAGGACAACGAGCTTCTTCGCAAACAGTGTGTAATTGCGATTGTCTCATCAATTTCAGAACGTCGGAATAATTTTCTCCGCTTGGTAAACGTACTTTTAACCAATCCGGGCGTTTGCCTAAATTTCCAATTTCTTTTTCAAGGTTTTCCTTAAATTGTTGTTGATGTTTATTTATTTTCATCGAAGTCCTTTCTCAAATTCTATTTAAATTTACAAGTTACAAATTTATTTATAATTTACAATCTAAACCATTACTGTTCCATAAAAATATGGAAGTAAGAAAAGAAATTCTCCGAAGTTACGATAGAACACACCGGCAGAAATTTTTTGTTGTTAAAAGTTTAACTACGGGCGAAATTGTATTTAGTTTGAAGTTAATGCACAAAACTTTGTTTAGTTTTAATGATTTTTATCTTTCGCTTTTACGGAGTTATGGTTTTATTGGTTAATCTTTCTTTAAGAAGGTTTTGTCCCTACGGAACTTTTGTATTGCTGAAATTAAATCAATTGCCATTTTAAAGTTCACAAATTATTTTATGCGTCAAAATTCATCTTCCCCTTTATTTTCAGTACTTTCAGCAAATTCGTTGTTTGAATTTTAATCAGTAAAAAAGGCGAAAATTCCGTGTAAAAATTAGACGTTGGTAAAACTAAAAAACGTCTCGATTTGAAATGAAAAATTTTTTTACTTAAATAAAATCTCATAAAAGTAATAAATCAAATAGTTTAAATATTCTGTCCATAGTAAATCATTTGATAAATTTTTTGTTGAAATTTGATTTTCTCATTTCAATTTATAATCTTGAAATCCCTTTTCGTAAAATTGTAAATTTTTCCTCTCAACGAGGAAATTCATATAAATAATTTTTGAATAAATTAGTTTTGGGAGCTGCCTATGAAAATTCGTCGTCTATTTACTAAAGCCGGTGAAAATCCTTTGAACGGAATTAATTTTGTTCGCAGGGTTTCCGAAATAAAAAATCCCGACGGAACTTCTGTTTTTCGAATGGAAGATGTAATGGTGCCGGAAAGTTGGTCGCAAGTAGCAACAGATATTATTGCACAAAAATATTTCAGAAAAGCCGGTGTTCCGCGTGTTACAAAAAAATTAAGAGAAAAAAACATTCCTCAATGGTTGCAACCGAGCATTCCCGATAAAGAAAAATTAGATTTACTTCCCGAATCGGAAAGATATACGCACGAAAACGATGCCCGCCAAGTTTTTCATCGTTTGGCTGGTACTTGGACTTATTGGGGTTGGAAAGCAAATTATTTTGATTCGGAAGAAGATGCGAAAGCATTTTACGATGAACTTACTTTTATGCTTGCAACTCAAATGGCAGCACCCAACAGTCCGCAATGGTTTAATACAGGGTTGCATTGGGCTTACGGAATTACCGGTCCTTCGCAAGGGCATTACTACGTTGATTATAAAACCGGAGTTTTAACCGAATCCAACGATTCGTATTCACATCCGCAACCGCACGCTTGTTTTATTCAAGGCGTAAAAGACGACCTTGTAAACGAAGGCGGAATTATGGATTTGTGGGTTCGCGAAGCTCGTTTGTTTAAATACGGCTCGGGAACGGGTAGCAATTTTTCGGATATTCGTGGCGAAGGCGAACCTTTAAGCGGTGGCGGAAAATCTTCGGGATTAATGTCGTTCCTAAAAATTGGTGATCGTGCAGCTGGCTCAATAAAATCGGGTGGAACAACACGCCGTGCAGCCAAAATGGTTACGTTAAATATCGATCATCCCGATATTGAAGAATATATTAATTGGAAAGTACACGAAGAACATAAAGTTGCTGCACTTGTTGCAGGTTCTAAATTAACCAATTATCATTTGAATAACATAATTAAGGCTTGCTACACAGAGCATCCTGAAAATGAAAGATTTAATCGGAAAACGAACAAGCATTTACGCGAAGCTATTCGCGAAGCAAAAAAAGTTCACATTCCCGAAAATTACATCGAAAGAACAATTCAACTTGCCAAACAAGGTTTCACTTCGATTGAAATTCCCGTTTTTGATACCGATTGGAATTCCGAAGCTTATGCAACAGTTTCGGGACAAAATTCAAATAATTCCGTAAGAATTACTAACGAATTTATGCAAGCCGTAATTACTGACGGCGATTGGAATTTATATTGGAGAACCGAACTTGCAAAAGCTAAAAAAGAAGGCAGAGAGCCAAAACCTTCGAAAACATTGAAAGCACGTGATTTGTGGGATCAAATTGGTGTTGCGGCCTGGTCTTCGGCGGATCCGGGTTTGCAATTTCATTCAACAATAAATGAATGGCATACTTGTCCCGAAAGCGGTCCAATCAATGCTTCAAATCCTTGCTCGGAATATATGTTTTTGGACGATACCGCTTGTAATTTAGCATCGCTCAATTTGGTTAAATTTTACGACGAAAAGAAAAAGAAATTTAACATTAAGGATTTCCGTCACGCAACAAGACTTTGGACTTTGGTTCTCGAAATCAGTGTGTTGATGGCACAATTCCCAAGTAAGGAAATGGCACAAAAAAGCTACGATTTCCGTACACTCGGCTTGGGTTACGCAAATGTTGGTGCGTTGTTGATGCGTCAGGGAATTCCTTACGATAGCAAAGAAGCACTTGCGATTATCGGTGCCGTTAGTGCAATTATGCATATGACCGCTTACGCTACATCGGCGGAAATGGCAAAAGAATTCGGAACATTTGTGAAATACGAAGAAAACAAAAAACATATGTTGCGTGTAATTCGTAATCACAGAAGAGCTGCTTACAACGTTCCGAAAGAAGAATACGAAGGTTTAACAGTTACACCAATGGGAATTGACCCGCGTTATTGTCCTTCGGATTTATTGGAAGCCGCACGCGAAAGTTCCGATCAAGCATTAAACCTTGGTGAAAAATACGGCTACCGCAACGCACAAGTTACGGCAATTGCTCCAACCGGAACAATCGGCTTGCTGATGGATTGCGATACAACCGGAATTGAACCGGATTACGCCCTTGTTAAATTCAAAAAACTTGCCGGTGGCGGATATTTCAAAATCATAAATCAATCAATTCCGCCTGCACTTGAAAAATTAGGCTACAATAAAGATCAAATTACCGAAATAGTAAAATACGCACGCGGTGCCGGTACGTTGGACGGATGTCCGTATATTAATCGCGAAACGTTAAAAATGCACGGATTTACCGAAGATGTTTTGGCAAAAATAGAAGAAACATTACCGAGTGTGTTTGAATTGAGTTTTGCGTTTAATAAATTTAATCTCGGTGAAGATTTTCTTATCAATAAACTTGGTGTGCCCGAAGAAAAACTGAATGATTTTAGTTTTAATCTTTTGGAATGGCTCGGCTTTTCGAAAGAAGAAATTGCTGCAGCTAACGATTACGTTTGCGGAACAATGACAATCGAAGGCGCACCTTTCCTTAAACACGAACATTATCCCGTTTTCGATTGTGCAAACAAATGCGGTAAAAAAGGCACAAGATTTATTCGTCCCGAAGCTCACATAAATATGATGGCAGCTGCACAGCCTTTTGTTTCTGGAGCGATTTCCAAAACAATTAATTTCCCGAACGATGCAACTATTGAAGATATTAAAGATGCTTATATGCAATCGTGGAAATTGGGATTGAAAGCAAATGCAATTTATCGCGACGGTTCAAAACTTTCGCAGCCGTTAAATACAATTTCCGATGAAGATTTTGAAGAAGAAATAATCGAAGCAAAAGAAGATAACGATATTGTAAAAGTTGCCGAAAAAATTATTCATCGCTACATTGCAAAACGCAAAAGATTACCCGATAGGAGAACCGGTTACACTCAAAAAGCAAAAATCGGTGGACAAACCGTTTACATCCGTACCGGCGAATACGAAAACGGACAACTTGGCGAAATATTTATCGATATGGCAAAAGAAGGTGCGGCTTTCCGTAGTTTGCTGAATAGTTTTGCAATTGCAGTTTCACTCGGTTTGCAACACGGCGTTCCGCTCGAAGAATTTGTAGATGCTTTTGTATTTACAAAATTTGAACCGAGCGGTGTTGTAATTGGTAATAAGCGAATTAAAATGGCAACTTCCGTAATCGATTACATTTTCCGTGAACTTGCAGTTACGTATTTAGGACGCAACGATTTGGCTCACGTAAAAGATGACGAAATTGAAGAAAGCGGAAAAACAAACGATGCTCCGTTTACATTTGCAACATTAGGTTCCGGTGGAACTAACGAGAATAACGGCTCATCGAAAAAAGAACACGCAGTAATTTTGGATAAATCACAAAGTACATCAACTTCTGCAAATAACGAAGCAACAATGAAACTCCGTGCAGTTGAGCAAGCACGCGAGCAAGGCTTTACGGGCGATGTTTGTCCCGAATGCGGAAGTATGACAATGGTCAGAAACGGAACTTGTTTGAAATGTACAACTTGCGGTGCAACAACCGGATGTTCATAGTTTTCTGTTAATTTGTAAACCCCATTAAAAAGCCTCTAATTACGGAGGCTTTTTTTTATCCCCAAATCGAAATTGAATTTCGTCCGGAACTAACACGCGAAACTTTGTTTGGTATTGCTAATTTTTTTTAGGTTTCGCTCCTACGGAGCTTTGGTTTTATTGTGATTATTGTATTCTACAAAGATTTCGTCCCGAGGGGACTTTCTGAAAATAAAATTTCAGATATTACTTTCATCCGAAACTCGTTTTTGGACTGAGTGAAAGGAGACTTTTTATTTTGTTGAAGATTTCATCTCCAAAAATAAAATAGGAAATAATTTTTTACTTGAACTAAAACACAAAACTAATTCCGAAATTAAAGGCTTCGAATTGAAGTGGTGTTTCGGATGAAAACGGCCAATAGATATTTTCTTTTCGTAATAGATAAATCGCATATAAATACAATGAACGCACTGCTGTGTTTACTATGGGTCCCCAAATGGGAATATTATCCATAAATTTGCTTGTAACATAACTTAAACTGTAATATCCGCTTTCATACAAAATATTGCTTCCGAGCCACGGAAGAAAAACAAACCGGGGCGAAATTGTGCTTGTCTCGTAACTAAAATTTAATTGAACTTTCGAATAAATCTCCAATTTAACACCGTACTTAAATCTATCGCCAAATCTAAATCGTCCTTTAAAACGGTTTATTACATCTTTGTAGAAATAATTTGTGGGAGAATAATTCTTTAATTTTGCCCAGGTCAATCCAACAGAAGCATAAGGAATAACAGTTATTGGATAACTTACGTAGCCAAAACCATCCGTCTTGGAAAAGCCAAATCTGAAAATATCGGTTTTAACTTTTTTGCCGTTGGTTGAACTTAAAGAAAAATTATTCTGCAAAGAAGAAACAAAAATAGACGTTTCGTTAAGTTTCAAATTTTGTTTTGAATAAACATCAGCTTCACTTCGTCCTAATTCCATTTCTATTAAACCGGAATTCGAAAAATCCCTTCCGATATCTTGGTGATTATAAAATCCCGAACCATAATTAACTTCAAAAAATGTACGGGATTTAAACCAGAAATCTTTTACGTATTCATTAAATTTTCGTACGTAAAATGGATTATAAAATTTCTCTTTGGTATTGGGATTTTTGTGTTCTTTCAAATTTATTTTGTGTTCTTGAATATATCGCAACTGTTGTATTGCAAATTTGTAGTAAGGTATATCAAGAAGTAAATAATCAGGGAACAATTCGTTTTCTCTTAAAAAATTAAGTCGCCATTCTTTTACAAAAGTCCACATTACAATTTTGTATTTGTATTTTTTTGCAAGATTTAATCCTTTTTCAATTTTTTCTTTTGCCGATTTTACCGATTCGAAAGCCAAAATAATATTAGAGCCAAAAGAAATTGCATTATGAGCGTCTCTTGGCAAGCCTACTGCTTCCGGAAAATATTTTGCAAGGTCTACAATAGGCTCGGGTCCAATTGAGCCTTCCAATGCAATATACGAGTACGGACAAACTTGTCTTAATTTTTCTGCG
>CAYZGB010000009.1:0-30822 GCA_964477915.1 uncultured Melioribacter sp.
ATAATTTAGTATTACCGTAAGCAAACCGTATTTTTTATTTCCTTTTTCGGAAGTTAATCTTTCAGCAACTTCGTACTGCACCATCAGCAGAGCATCGGAAACATTTTTTCGTTCGTCAATAAGCTTAAATAAAATAGGGGCGGTGATGTTGTACGGAATATTTCCAATAATGCGGAAAGGAGCGTTACAAGGTAAATCGGCAAAAGAAATTTCAAGAAAATCTTTGTTAAAAAAATTTACGTTAGGGAATTTTTCTTTTAAGTTTTCAATTACTCTTTTATCGATTTCTATTGCACAAAGATTTTTTGTCCTTCCGTAAAGTTTTTCTGTTAAAGCACCACGACCCGGACCAATTTCAATTACACTCTCGGCTATTTGAGGATTAAAAGCAGTGATTATTTTTTCAATAATATTTTTATCGGTTAGATAATTTTGTCCGAATCTTTTTAGCGGTTTGTTGTCCATTTAAAAATTTCGTTTAGTGTTTTATGCAATAAATAATTATGCAAGATTTTTCTTTGCGTCGATTCTTTCGGTTACTATTTTATAAATAATAAGCGAAACAGCCGAAACTATTGCAATAGCAACAAAGTAATACCAAATGTAATGTGCATCGGCGTAGTATGCGGCACGTTCTGCTTGAGTTAAACCCTCGGGCAATGTTTTCGGATCGGGACAATATTTATCCAACAAAACACCGGAAAGTGAAAATCCGAATATTGCCGAGAGAAAAGAATGCAAATGACTAAAGCCAAGGTACAATCCTTCTTCACCTTTCGGTGCTTGAAGAGAAAAATATTCGAGATAACGTGGTGAAATAAAACACTCCGCTAACCCTTGAATTGCAATTCCGATTATCATAAAAAACGTTACTTGGTAGATTTGAAAACCACCGAAAAGAGAAATCATTTTACCGGCGTGTTCCGGTTGGCTCATTGACATTGCCAATGCGGAAACCGGCATAATGAACATTCCGATAATCATGGTATTTACGGCAGAAAGTTTTTTCGTAAGATGATTTACCAAAACGACAAAAAGAACAACGGTAAGCGGATTAACATTTGCAAGCCATTCCGGTTTTGCTTGCTCGCCAAGTAGCCTAATTACGTACTTAGGCATTGTTGCGTAAAGTTGTCCTTGAATTAACCAAAAGCCCGTAATTATTAGGGTTAATGTCCACAAACGTGGTTTTGTGAAAATTCCTTTTAAGGCGGCAAAAATTTCCTGTAAATTTTTTGTTTCTTCATTTTTGCCGGTTTCCTTGTAAAGAAAAATTGCAAAAAGCAAAGCAATAAATGCCATCGAGGCGGAAAAGAAATTTACGTACTCAACTCCAAGTCCTTGTCGAATAAACGGAACGAAAGTTTTTCCACTAAAAGCACCGATATTTACAATCCAATAAAAAAGTGAATAACCTTTTGCACGGTTTTCTTCCGTTGTTGTTTTTGCAACTGTGCCGGTAATTAACGGTTTAATAAACGAAGCACCCACAAGTAAAATGGTTAGAAAAATTATTACCGCTACTTTTCCGTGATAAACTCCAAGCAAAGTATATCCGGTTGTCAAAAGCGAGAAAGCGATTATTAATCCTTTTTTAAATCCGATTTTATCAACGTAAGCACCGGCAAAGGGTGGAAGAAAATACAATATTCCGTAAAATAATCCGGCAATAATTCCCGTTTCAATATCGGTGAAACCGACAATGTCGGTAAGGTAAAGAGTAAGAACAATAAAGAATCCGTAATAAGCGGCGCGTTCCATTAATTCCATAAAATTTGCCGCCCAAAACTCGCGGGGGAAATTGGCTTTTGAAATCGTCGAATTATTTGGCATAAAATTCCTTTCGCTTTTTGAATGAAAAAACAAAGATGACAATTGGGTTTTAAAATTCCAAATTTTACATAAAAAGCAAATTAAAAAACCCCTCGCATATGCAAGGGGTTTTGAAAAAGGGAAATCTAATGTGAATGCTTAACTATTCTTTTTTAGCGAACTGATGTTCAAATCTCATCTGTTTCGCGAGTTCTTTGATTTCCGAAAGGTCGCGTACCATTTCGCTCCAACCATACCAAAGTGCATAATCGGCATTTGCGTGGAATGTTCCTTGGAAAGTTCTCATACGATGTTCCAAGAACATTACGAAAAGTTTTTGTTCAATTACGGTAGGAGCATCGTGGAATGTAAGCAACCAAGGATAATCTTGTAAGTAATTACCGGGCTTTTTAATAATTCCGTCTTTGTACAAACCGTCAACAATACGGATTGCAGCAGCCATAAGGCTATCTGCCTTTTGAATCATAATATCGCCTTTGTGCAATTCTGCTTTTGCAAAGTTTTCGGAGTGGCAATTACTACAAACCTTAATCATTCTGTTGCGTTCGTAATCCCAATCTTTTTGATTTAATCTTGCTAAATCAGCTGCTTTAACAACATCCAATAATGCAGTTGGATTTCCTTTGGTATCCAAAACACCGAGTGCTTTCAAGATGGTGATTTGGTCTTTTTTCCATTGTGGATTTTCAGGTAAAGGTAAACGAACTGCTAAAAATCCCCAAGCGGTTCTAACATTGTGATTGCCGTTTTCCATATGGCAATCTTGACAAGTAGGTGCCGGGGTTTCTTTTGGAAGAACACCGTTTTGTTTTAACAAGTAACGAACACCGTGTTTTGAGCCGGAATACATTTCCCATTGTGGGTGATCAAATCCCATATGGCAGCTTTGGCAAGCTTGCGGTTGTTTTGCTTCTTTCACCGAAAAAGTATGGCGTGTATGACAAGCATCGCACGAAGCATGTCCAAACTTGGAACCTTCTTTATGAAGTTTTTCCAATTCCTTTTCGGTTTTAACACCAATAGTGTGGCACGAACCGCAACCTTTTGCTCCTTCAATTAAAGGCCAAGGTTGCATATGAATTGTAGGCATTGCCATAATGGCTTGCCAAGCATGCGAGTGTTTACCCGCCATAAACTGATCCACTTGTTCTTCGTGGCAAGTAGCACAAGTTTCGGGAGTAGGAATTTCCGCTTTAGCGAAATCCTTCATTGTTGTGTGTTCGTCACCGTGGCATACAGAACAATCAACGTCATTTTGGTAGTGTTTACTTAACTTCCAATCCTTAACAATATTGGGAGTAACTTTGGAATGGCATTGAATACAATTTTCGCCATCGGCGAGGACAATTGTTGATACGAACAAAAAGAGGATAAAGGCAGTAAAGAGTTTAACTTTCATAAATTCCTCCAAGTTGATTGAAATGCTACCTCAATATAGAATTTTTAATAAAATTTCACAAATTTTTTTTATAAATTTTAAATGTAAAACTCAAACTTAATTCAGGAGGTAAATATGAAAACTTCAAAAAAATTATTAACCGTTTTTACTGCATTTGTTCTTGCTTTGTTATTTACAAACGTTAATGCACAACATTATAAATACGAAGGTGTGAAAAAATGCAGTATGTGCCATAAGAGTAAAAAGATTGGTGCACAATATAAGATTTGGAAAAAATCCGCACACGCCAATGCTTACAAAACTTTGCAAACAAAAAAGGCAGATGAAATTGCAAAAAAAGAAGGCTTCAAAACAAAGGCTGCCGAAACTCCAAAATGTTTGAAATGCCACGTTACCGCTTACGGTGTTGATAAAAAATTATTAGGCAAAAAATATAAAATGGAAGACGGAGTTCAATGTGAATCTTGTCATGGACCTGGCTCTGGTTACGCTAAAATGTCAATTATGAAAAACAGAAAAAAATCCATTGCAAAAGGATTAAAACTTTATGACAACGACAAAAAGAAAATAAAAGAACTTTGTGTAACTTGTCATAATTCAGAAAACCCGACAGATCACGGTTTCGATTTTGATAAATATTGGGCTGAAATTCAACATTATATTCCAAAAAAATAATCTAACAATTTGGTGGATTGATTATGAAGTTACCAGAAGCTTTTAACAATAAAATTACAAAATGGGGAATAATCATTTCGGTTATTTCCTTTGTTGTGATTATTCCCCTTTTGGTTTTTGCTGGCGAAGTTGAAGAATGGAGCGTTGCGGGAATTTTAACATTTGTAGGATTTACGATTTTGTGGATTATCGGCTTAATTATGATTCCTTGGGGAATTAGCAAAACCGAAAAGAAAAATTCACCCGATAAAAAATCCCGAATGCTTGATTTAACTAATCCAGCATACAAAAATGCTTTTTACGTATTTCTTTCTGTATTGGTTGTTTTCCTTGTTGTCTTTACTGCCGGTGCGTACAAATCTTATCATTACATCGAATCGGAAAAATTTTGCGGAACTACTTGCCACGTAACAATGGAGCCCGAATATGTTGCACACGAAAAAATGGCTCACGCAAATGTAAAGTGTGCCGATTGTCATATTGGAGAAGGTGTAACCGGATTTATTAATTCTAAAATCGAAGCATCAAAAGAATTTATCGCAATAATTACAAATACCGTTCCGCATCCTATTTATGCAAATGATGATATTGAAGAAGTTGCAAAAGAAGCTTGTCAGCAATGTCACTGGTCTCAAAAATTTGTTCCCGATAGAAAAGTTCATCATGTTCACTTTTTGCGGGACGAAGATAATACACAGTGGAATATCGATTTGACTTTGCATCTTGCATCGGGCAACGAGCCGCTTGGAATTTCAAAAGGTGTACACTGGCATATGAACAAAGATGTCAAAATCGAATATGTCGCCTTAGATAAAAATAAACAAGAAATTCCTTGGGTGCGTTACACCGATTTGAAAACGGGAAAAGTTACTGTTTTCCAAAACGAAGACGAACCATTGAACAAAGATGCTTTCGATACGTTAAAAGTTGTTCAGATGACTTGTGTTGATTGCCACAACAGACCGGCTCATAAATTTTATCCTGCCGAAACGTTTATTAACGAAGCATTTGTTCGTGGCGAAATTGATAGAACACTTCCCGAGTTTAAATCCGCTGCTGTTTCGGCTGTTTCGGATGAAGAATACACAAATGCCGATACTGCAAAGATGATGATTAGAAAACAAATGTTGGATTTTTACAAAGAAAATTACCCGGAAGTTCTTAAAGAAAAAAAAGATGCTCTTAACAAATCGATTGACGGACTGATTCACGCTTTTTCGCAAAATGTCTTTCCGAATATGCACGTCCGTTGGGATAAGTATTACGATAATATCGGGCATATGAAATCCAACGGCTGTTTCCGCTGCCACGATAATAATCACGTTGCACAGAATGATGAGGTAATTCCTAAAAAATGCACAACTTGTCATTCAATCGATGCACAAGGTACTCCAGGCGAAATGCAATATGCAAAAGCAGGTTCACCTCTTGAATTTTTGCATCCCGGCGGTGAGGTTGAAAAAGAAGATTGGGAGGAAGGACTTTGTTCAGATTGTCACGCTGGGACTGGTCCGTAGATTTGTTATTTTATATTTTTATTAAAAAGGGCGGTCGTTGATCGTCCTTTTTTTTATTCAAATTTAAATCACAACTTTTCAAGGCTTGCAAAGCCTGAATTGATTTTACTCTAGTCTAACCGATTTTTCTTAACTCTTCGTGTAAATCGATTTTTTGCAGGTTCGGAATTTTCTTCCCTAAAAATCTTTCGGCAATAAGTTTAAATTTGGCGGGCATATCGCTTACGTAAAATAAATCGTTTCCTTCGGCTGCGGAATCATTCAGTAAATTGTTTGCAGCTAAATAATCCTTTACTACAACTGCAGCTGCAATGCCCGAATCTATTAGTGTTACGTCTTTGCCAACAACTTCTTGAATTAGATTTTTCAGAAGTGGATAATGAGTACAGCCCAAAATTAAAGTATCGATTTCGTGTTGTCGTAATTCCGCAAGATATTCTTCCGCAATTAATTTTGTTGCCGGATGTTCGAGCCAGCCTTCTTCTGCAAGCGGAACAAAAAGAGGACAAGCTTTTTCGAAGATTTTAATTTTCCCGTCTAACTTGTACAATTCCTTTGAGTACGCAGCATTGGAAATAGTTGCTTCCGTTCCTATTACACCAATTCTTTTATTTTGCGTTTTTTCCAATGCCATTTTTGCACCGGGATTTATCATCCCGATTATCGGGACACCGAATTTTTCGCGAAGTACATCCAATGCAACAGAAGACGCCGTATTACAAGCTACAACAATAATTTTTACGTTTTTGTTAATTAAAAATTGTGCGTCCTCCAATGCGTATTCAATTACTGTTGCATTCGATTTTGTACCGTAAGGTACGCGGGCAGTATCGCCGAAGTAAACAATATTTTCGTTTGGTAAAAATTGTTTTAGTTGTTTAACTACTGTAAGTCCGCCTATTCCCGAATCGAAAACGCCGATGGGATTTGATTTATTCATAAATCTCATTTTAATCCTTTAAGAATTTTTCAATTGTTTCGGTAAGTTCAAATCTAATTAATTCGTAATAATCGGTTGGTATTTTTGTTTTCGAATTCATCAATGTGTAAAACGAATCGATTACGTTTTCTCCGTGTGTAACAATTTTTGCGTAATAAACATCAATATTTAATTGATTTAAGGTTTGTGTTATTTTGTAAAGCAAGCCAAGTCGGTCGGTTGTGTGAATATCGATTATTGTAAAATTTTCGTGTTCAATAAAATTGATTTCGGGTTTTTTCTTGCGTCTTAAAAATTTTTTTTCGAAACGTTTCCAACGCGAACGAATGATCTTAAATTCTTTTGCAATTAGAAGTTGTCTGAAAACTGCACGAATAATTTTTTCTTTTATTTCAGGAAATTTTTCTTCTTCAATTTTTTTATTTGAAATAAAATCGCTAACGTTAAAAGTATCGATTACTATTCCATCGGCACGAGTGAAGATTTTGGCATCGTGAATATTAGCATTGCTTAAAGCAAAAGCCCCGCAAAGACGCGAAAGCAAATTTTTAGCATCTTGTGTGATTACAGTAACATTTGTGTAATTACCGGCATCTTTCAAAAGCACGGAAACTTTTTCGCCTTTCTTAATTTCATTTACGTGTGCTTCAATTTCTTCTTTGGAAAAAGTTTCGACGTAACTTAAATCGTCAATCAGCGAAAGGTGTTCGTTAATTTCCGGTTTTTTACCTTTAAGAATTTTACGTTTTAATTTATTTTTTCTATCGGAAAGTAATTCTTCGGCAGAGATTTTTTCGGTTAAAATTTTTCTTGTTTTATCAAAAAGTTCGAACAATAATTCGCTTTTCCATTGCGTCCACACACGCGGATTTACGGCTGATAAATCGGCGTAAGTCAATAAATAAAGGTATTCGAGAAGATTAACCGTAGGAAAGATTGAAGCAAATTGATCTAAAATTACCGGGTCGTTTAAGTTTCTTCTGAAAGCGGTTTGCTCCATTGTTAAATGGTAACGAACTAAAAATTTAACATCTTCAATTTTTTTCGAATCAAATCCCATTCTTGACATTATCGCATCGGCAATATCAGCACCAATAATTTCGTGTCCGTCAATGTTTACCGGCTTGCCAATATCGTGGAAAAATGTTGCAAGGAAAAGTGTATCTTTTTCATCAATATGATGGAATATTTTGGCAAGATAATTATGCTTGTAAGATAATTCTTCGAGTTTTTCTATTGCAATTAAAGTGTGTTCGTCCGCCGTGTATGCGTGGTAAACGCCAGGTTGCATATAGCCGATTAAATCTTGAAATTCGGGAATTAAAATACCGAGCAAGCCAATTTCGTTCATTGCCCGTAGGGTTTTCCCG
Source organism: uncultured Melioribacter sp. (assembly GCA_964477915.1). Lineage (GTDB taxonomy): Bacteria > Bacteroidota > Ignavibacteria > Ignavibacteriales > Melioribacteraceae > WGAL01. The sequence goes on from CAYZGB010000009.1 coordinate 7,735, forward strand.
ATGTTTTTTTCGAGGTTAAATATTTCGCGGAAAAAAGGTGTTGAGGCAAATGAAGGCTTGTAGGAAGTTTTTTGGGATTCTAATTTTTCAATTATTCTTGTACGTAATGAAGGTGATAAAATAGCATTGTATTTACCACGATAATAAAATGTTCTTACAATTGCTTCGATACTTAAATCGCAATTTTCGTTACAATATATTGTAGAGTCGAAAATTTTTAGGTTTTCATCTATTTCAATTGAAAGAACTTCGGAAAGTGCTTGATTTTCTTTGGTTTTACATTTCTTAAGGATAGTTCGTAAAAAGCGGTTAATTGAAGTGCTTGCGGAGAAATAATCGTTCATCAATTTTTGCCAGCTGCCCGAATAATACGGAAGCAATTCGGCTAATTTTTCCTGCATACGAAAATTTAATCTGTCTTTTCCCGTATTATTAATTATATGAAGAACATTTCTTAAACCGAGAATAAACTTGTAACTTTCGGTAATACGGTCGGATTCGTATTTGCCAATATCATTATCGTTTGCAAGAATTTTTAGAAAATTTTGCGTTTGCGTAATTTCTTTTTGTGTGTCTAAAAATTCGGAATTTTCAACAATGTAAATCCATTCCGCAAGATGAATATCGCGTAAGCCACCGGCGGAATATTTTATATTTGGCTGTAGAACTTTCGGGGAATTACCGTATTTGTTGTTTTTGAGATTTACTTCTTCAATTAAGTTACTTACTATTTTTGATTTGTTCTCTCCTGCAATTTTACTTTTTACGTGTTCTTTCCAACGTAAATAAAATGAACTGTTTCCGGCAATGTAACGGGTTTCAAAAAACTGAGTAAACGAATGTAAATCTTCGTTAAAAAATTTATCGATATCGGAAAAAGTTCGCAACGTATGGCTTGCTTCAATTCCCTTTTCCCAAAGTCTCGAAATAATTTTCTTTATTATTTCTGATGAATTTTCATCTTCAATCAAAAACATAATATCAATATCGGATGAAGGCGAAAGTTCGCGGCGGGCAAAACTTCCGGTGGAAAGTATTGCAATTGTTTCGGGCAAATTGCCGGAAATTTCGCGTACGTATTTTTCGACCAGCGAACTGTACGAAATACAAAACCGAAAAGGTTCATCGAAAATACTTTCGAGATTTTCGAGCAACTTTTCTTTTTCCGATATGAAAGAGTTTTTATTCATAATGGTAAAATAAAAAGCCTTCGACAAATTGCCGAAGGCTTTAAATCATTTTTAATTTATTTAATTCGTTTAAATCTTCCTTGGAAGAATCTTAAATACTTCGGTTCGTAAACCATTTTCAAGCCTTTGATGTGTTTGCGTTTATCGTAAACTGCTGCAATTGATTCCGCAGTAACATCAAGATGTGCTTGCGTGTAAACACGACGTGGAATTGTTAATCGCACTAACTCCAATTTCGGATAGCGGTGTTTTCCGGTTTTCGGGTCGCGTCCAGCCGAAACAATTCCGCGTTCCATCGAGCGAACACCGGAATCAATGTAAATTTCCGCAGCAAGAGTTTGTGCCGGAAATTCATCTTGTGGAATGTGCGAAAGGAATTTTTTTGCATCCAAAAATACTGCGTGTCCGCCAATCGGACGAACAATCGGAATTCCGTAATCGATTAATTTTTGTCCGAGATATTCAACTTGACCAACGCGAGTTCTAATCATATCGAATTGTACCATTTCTTCAATTCCGCGAGCCATTGCTTCCATATCGCGTCCAGCCAAGCCGCCGTATGTGTGTAAGCCTTCGTAAACAACAACCATGTTGCGTGCTTCTTCAAATACCTTCTTGTCTTTGGTTGCCAAAAATCCGCCAATGTTTACCATCAAATCTTTTTTAGCACTAACCCAAATTCCTTCGAAGTGCGACATCATCTCTAAAAGAATTTCCGCAATCGTTTTCGATTTATAACCGCGTTCACGCATTTTAATGAAGTAAGCATTTTCTACTGCACGCGTTGCATCCATCCACAAGCGGATTTTATGTTTATCGGCAAACTCGTGAACTTTTTCCAAATTTTTCATCGAAAACGGTTGCCCGCCCGCCATATTTACGGGACCAGCCATACTGATGTAAGGAATTTTATCCGCTCCGACTTGCTTTACAAGTTTTTCCAATTTTTTCAAATCGATATTTCCCTTGAAAGGATGTTCGGCTTCGGGAATGTGTGCTTCGTCGATAATTACATCAACGAAAGTTCCGCCAGCTAATTCCTGGTGAAGGCGTGTTGTTGTAAAATACATATTGCCCGGAATGTAATCGCCGGGTTTAATGAGAATTCTCGAAATCATATGTTCGGCAGCACGCCCTTGATGCGTTGGAACAAAATAAGGCATTCCGTAATACTTTTGGATATTGCTTTCGAGGTGGTAAAAGTTTTTACTTCCGGCGTAAGCCTCGTCTCCAAGCATCATTCCAGCCCATTGATTATCGCTCATTGCGTTTGTTCCGCTATCGGTAAGCAAATCGATATAAACATCTTCCGAGCGTAAAAGGAATGTGTTGTAACCGGCTTCTTTCGCCGCTTTTTCGCGTTCTTTTTCGGTAAGCATTTTAATAGGTTCAACAACCTTAATTTTGAAAGGTTCAGCCCAACTTCGTTTGATTACTTTTTTCTTAGCCATTGAAATACTCCGTAATTATTTATTTTAGTTTTTATGATTTGTTGTATTCAGCTTTAATAATTGAACTAATTCCGCCACGCACGTTAAACTTTGCTGTTACTTTCATATAACGAGGTTGGCAAACATCTACCAAATCGTTAAGAATTCGGTTTGTTACGGCTTCGAAATAAATTCCATCGTTGCGGAAAGATTGCAAATAAAATTTGTAAGATTTTAATTCCACGCACAACTTATCCGGAATGTATTCAAGAACAATCGTTGCAAAATCGGGTTGTCCGGTTTTAGGACAAAGCGAAGTAAACTCGGTTGCAGTATGTTCAATTACATAACCTCTTTCGGGATTAGGATTATCAAATACTTCCAAAATTTTTTTCTTGTCTTCCATTGCAAATTCCTTTCTCTAAATTTCTTACTTCAAATAATTCGGTCTTACTTTATACGGAATTGGATCTTCAATTCCGACTTGTTGAAATCCTCTTAAACGCAAAGCACAACTATCGCAAATGCCGCAAGCTTCATCTTCGTTTTGATAGCACGACCACGTTAAATGAAGCGGTGCGTTAAGTTCAACGCCTTTTTTAATTATTTCGGCTTTTGTCATATGAATAATAGGTGTTTCAATCTTAATGTAAGTTTCGGGCTTTGTTCCCAGATTTACCGCCTGTTGAAATGCTTTGAAAAAATCGGGACGACAATCGGGATATCCGGAAGAATCTTCGTAAACAGCACCGATAAAGACGGCTTTTGCTCCAATTACTTCGCCCCAGCTTACGGCTGCAGTTAAAATATTCGCATTTCTAAAAGGAACATAAGATGTGGGAATTTCCTTGCTTTCGAGATTTGCTTTGGTAACATCAATCGATTTATCGGTAAGTGACGAACCTCCGATTTTTGCAAGGTGTGTAAAATCAATAACGAGACGCTTCTTTACGTTGTAATAATCAGCAATATCGTGAAATGATTTCAGTTCGCGATTTTCGGTTCGCTGCCCGTAATTTATATGGATTAAAGCCAAGTCGTAATTCTGTGAAGCGATTGCCGCCGTAACACAACTATCCAAACCACCACTGAGCGAAACAATTGCAAGCGGTTTTGTATTCATCAATTCCTCAAAAAATTTAATCTACAAAAATAGAAAATTACGGAATGTTTTTGGAAGATTTAAATAAAACGTAACTATAAATCAAAACACCAACCGAAAAAGAAAAAATTCTAAGAACGTATATACTTTAAACTAAATACAATTTCCCCGAATGTTTTTTAATAATATACTCAAAATGCAGGATTTTTTTGTCCGTCAATTTGTCCACTTTCTAAAAACAATTTAAAAAATTAAAAAATGTTTTTTGTATTAAACTCATCTTCATTCTTTCCCAATAACAAACCCTTTATCGAATAAAACTGAATTTGTTTACACTAATCGATTATTGCCAAATACCTTATAGTGAAAATCCTTTTGTTAGGTATTTAATAAAAATTTAACTCTTTGCTAACTATTTCATAATTCTTTGTTAACAACGCCAATTTAAGTTTACGACAGAGTTTTTAACAAAGTAAGTATAAGTAGAGGTTATGTTGGGTAAAAGATTTATCAATCGTTTTTGTTTCTTTCTCTTATTAGTTTTTCTTCAAAGTAGTTTACTAGGGCAACAAAATGGTAAAATTGTCGGCTTAATTATCGATTCCAAGCTTGGAGAAGGTCTAATAGGTGTAAATGTAATGGTTATCGGAACAGGACGCGGAGCTGCAACGGGGCTGGACGGAAAATTTGTTATCGATAATCTTCCTCCCGGTGAATACACAATCGAGATATCTATGATCGGCTATGAGAAGAAAAAAATAAAAAATGTTTTGGTAAATAACAATGGAACAACCAATTTAAAAATTATTTTACAACCCGAATCTTACAAAACCGATGAAATTATTATTGAGTCCAAAGCTTTTAAAAATACTGAAGCGGCAATGCTTGCAAAACGTCAAAAGGCTGCCGACGTAAGTGATGCCGTTAGTTCCGAGCAATTTGAAAAATCCGGGGGAAGTAACGCTGCTGATGCCGTTATGCAGATTGTAGGAGCTTCGGTTATTAATGGAAATGAAGTGTTGATACGTGGTTTGGGGGACAGATATACAAACACAAATCTTAATGGTGCACAAATCCCCAGTTCCGACCCCTATAAACGTTCGGGTTCAATTGATATTATTCCTCTCAACTTAGTTGATAATATTCAAGCTATTAAAAGTTTCACACCGGACAAGCCCGGTAATTTTTCCGGAGGTGCGGTTGACGTAAACACAAAAGATTATCCGGAAAAATTTAATTTCTCATTTAGCGTAGGTGTAAATTTTAATTCCGAGCTTACATTTAATGATAACGGGCTAAGTTACAACGGAAGTTCAACCGATTGGCTCGGTTTCGACGATGGGCTACGCGCATTACCTTCGGTAATCGGAAACAAGCCGTGGGTCGCAGATATAGGTGCCGCGCAAAGGGATGACGAGATAGCAAGAAAGATAGATGAAATAACGAAATCGTTTAATTCCGAAATGTCACCTTATCATAAAGCTGCACCCTTAAATCAAAACTATTCCCTTTCCTTCGGTAATCTTTACAATATCTTTGGAAAAGAGATAGGCGTTATTGCCTCTATTTCTTATAAGCATAAACATTCTGGATATATTAACGGAATATTAAACAGATGGGAAAGAGGCGTTGCCGATCAAGCAAAAAATCAATTAGATACCAACTTCGCTATGAGCGATACAAAAAATATATCCGAATCTTCATTCGGAGGATTATTTAAATCTTCCGTAAAATTTAATTCGTTGAACTCGGTTAGCTTTACTTTTATGTTTAATCAAAACGGGGAAAGTACTTCCCGTTTAGTTTCCGGTAAATATCCATACGACATCGATGCTAATTGGGATTTCCAGGCAAGTACTCTTCTATATAAAGAAAGAAATCTTAAGTCATATATGCTTGAAGGATCTCACGAATTTAAATCATTAAAAGGCATAAAAATTTCTTGGCTTGCTTCGTCGATGAGTACTTACCAAAACGCTCCTGATAACAGATTTTTTTACAATTATGTAACCGACGAAGGAGTTTACGGGGTAAAAACAAATCTACCGCCCGAAAGATATTTTAGAAACACTGAAGAGATTGAAAACAGATTGAGTTTCGATGCTATTTTTCCAATTCATATTTGGAAGGGCAACCCTTTACAATTAAAAACCGGTGTTTATTACTCACAAACAGATAGAAGCTTTAATGAAAGAAGATTTGTTTATAATCCCGTAACAAGTGTCGGTAGATTTTTACGGGAAGAAGAAGGCGACATAAACGCTCTTTTTTCCGATAATTATCTCGGTTGGATTTCCAAAGATACACTTGTTAACGGATTAACGCTAAACCGTTTCGGACTTTACATTAATGAAACGGATCAGACTTCGTCAAATTACGACGGGGTGAGGAAAATTACAGCCTATTACGGAATGTTGGACATTCATTTTTCTCCTTTGTTTCGCATTATTGCTGGGGCAAGATTTGAAACAACCGATATGAAAGTCAAAAGTAAAAAAGAGACACTTGGTGCTGCAGTTATAAAAACAACCGATGTTCTTCCTTCTTTTAACGTTGTTTATTCGCCACTCCCAGATATGAATATCAGATTCTCATACGGAAAAACTTTGTCTCGCCCCTCTTTTCGAGAAATATCACCTTTTCAAAATTATGAATTTAACGGAGGTGATACTTATATCGGCAATCCGGACTTGGAAAGAACTCTAATAGATAATCTCGATTTACGCTGGGAATGGTTTACAAATCCAGGTGAGGTTATTTCCCTGTCGTTTTTCGGAAAAAGATTTTTAAACCCGATTGAGCTTAAAATCGTTGACGCTCCAAATAAAGTACTTTCGTGGAACAATGTTGATAAAGCTTCCGTTTACGGTGTTGAATTTGAAATCAGAAAAAGACTTGATTTCATATCAAACAAGCTTAACGATTTTATATTAGGCGGTAATTTATCCTTAATACATTCAAGTGTGGATATTGACCCTGAAGAATTGGAAAATATAATGGTTTACGAGCCAAACGCTCCATCGGTTAGACAATTTCAAGGGCAATCGCCATACGTTATTAACTGTTATGTAAATTATGAAAATTTAAATAGAGGCTTAACGTTTAGTATTTATTATAATGTATTCGGCGACCGATTATATTCTGTCGGCTCACTGGGGACACCCGATGTTTACGAAAAACCTTCCCACATTCTGAACCTCACCTTAATAAAAACTTTAATTTCTAACATAAATCTAAAACTAAAAATAGAAAATGCACTTAACACTTCTACAACAAAAGTTCAAAGATTTAAGGGCAAAGAATATGTTTATAGTAGTTATTTAAGAGGGAGAAAAATTTCGTTTGGTCTTTCATTTAAATTATAATTATTTCATAACAAAAAAGGAGCTACAATGAAAAAAATTATTCTTTCCATATTATTGGTATGTGCAAGTTTTGTGGTTAACTTTGCCCAAACTTCGGAGTTTTACGACAGAGTTAATTACAAAGGTGCATTTGGACAAACCAATTGGTTGCGAGGTTGGACGGCATTAGACCATTACGGATATCTCACTCCTACGGAAACCTCTTCAACAATTGTTACGGTAACCGACGATGATATTAATGCCGGCGACCAAGTTTATTGGACAGCCGATAAAACCTATTTGCTCGATGGCTTCGTCTTCGTAGAAGAAGGTGCTGTACTTAATATCGAAGCCGGCACCGTTATAAAAGCAAAACCCGGACAAGGCGAAAACGCTTCGGCTCTTATTATAACAAAAGGAGCAAAAATCTATGCAGAAGGAACGGCAAATAAGCCAATTATTTTTACAGCAGAAAGTGATGACGTAACCGACCCTACCGATTTGGTATTACCGGCAACAAATCTATGGGGTGGAGTTATTATACTGGGCAAAGCAAAAATAAATACAGCAACCGGAACCGGACATATCGAAGGAATACCGGTTAGTCCGAAAACAGAATACGGAGGCGACGACGACGATGATAATTCCGGTGTTCTAAGGTACGTTTCTATTCGTCATGGTGGAACGGATATCGGAGCCGGAAACGAAATCAACGGACTTACTCTCGGTGCAGTAGGACGTGGAACGGTTATAGATTATGTTGAAGTTTTCGAAAACAACGACGATGGCTTCGAATGGTTCGGTGGAACGGTTAATTGTAAACACCTTGTTTCGGCTTTTAATGCCGATGACGCTTTTGACCACGACGAAGGTCTTAGAGGTAAAATGCAATTTCTCTTTGCTATTCAAGATGAAAACTACGGCAATCGCTGTGGAGAACACGATGGCGGAACCGACCCCGAAGACGGAGTGCCTTTTGCTTTCCCTAATTCTTATAATGTTACTTTTCTCGGTTCGGGCAAAAATTCGACAAATCCGGAAAACGACGTACTTTTCAAAATAAGAGATAATTGGGGAGGTTCTTATAAAAACTCAATCTTTGGCGATTTTGCGGGAATAGGTCTTGATATTGAAGATTTGGAGTCGGGACAAGACTCGAGATTACGCTTGGATAACGGGGAAATTATTTTCCAAAATAATATTTGGTTCGATTTCGGAGGCGGCAATACATTTGACGAACTTGGAAAACATAGTTGGGAAAGCGATTATCTAAACAATTCGGCTAATAATAATACTATTGAAAATCCTATGTTGGCACAAATTTCCCGCACTCCTTTCTCTCAATCCTTAGACCCTCGACCAGCTCCCGATGGACCTGCTTATCAAAATCTAACTGATTATCCCGAAGGAGACGAATTCTTTGAACATGTTAATTACAAAGGTGCATTTGGACAAACCAATTGGTTGCGAGGTTGGACGGCATTAGACCATTACGGATATCTCACTCCTACGGAAACCTCTTCAACAATTGTTACGGTAACCGACGATGATATTAATGCCGGCGACCAAGTTTATTGGACAGCCGATAAAACCTATTTGCTCGATGGCTTCGTCTTCGTAGAAGAAGGTGCTGTACTTAATATCGAAGCCGGCACCGTTATAAAAGCAAAACCCGGACAAGGCGAAAACGCTTCGGCTCTTATTATAACAAAAGGAGCAAAAATCTATGCAGAAGGAACGGCAAATAAGCCAATTATTTTTACAGCAGAAAGTGATGACGTAACCGACCCTACCGATTTGGTATTACCGGCAACAAATCTATGGGGTGGAGTTATTATACTGGGCAAAGCAAAAATAAATACAGCAACCGGAACCGGACATATCGAAGGAATACCGGTTAGTCCGAAAACAGAATACGGAGGCGACGACGACGATGATAATTCCGGTGTTCTAAGGTACGTTTCTATTCGTCATGGTGGAACGGATATCGGAGCCGGAAACGAAATCAACGGACTTACTCTCGGTGCAGTAGGACGTGGAACGGTTATAGATTATGTTGAAGTTTTCGAAAACAACGACGATGGCTTCGAATGGTTCGGTGGAACGGTTAATTGTAAACACCTTGTTTCGGCTTTTAATGCCGATGACGCTTTTGACCACGACGAAGGTCTTAGAGGTAAAATGCAATTTCTCTTTGCTATTCAAGATGAAAACTACGGCAATCGCTGTGGAGAACACGATGGCGGAACCGACCCCGAAGACGGAGTGCCTTTTGCTTTCCCTAATTCTTATAATGTTACTTTTCTCGGTTCGGGCAAAAATTCGACAAATCCGGAAAACGACGTACTTTTCAAAATAAGAGATAATTGGGGAGGTTCTTATAAAAACTCAATCTTTGGCGATTTTGCGGGAATAGGTCTTGATATTGAAGATTTGGAGTCGGGACAAGACTCGAGATTACGCTTGGATAACGGGGAAATTATTTTCCAAAATAATATTTGGTTCGATTTCGGAGGCGGCAATACATTTGACGAACTTGGAAAACATAGTTGGGAAAGCGATTATCTAAACAATTCGGCTAATAATAATACTATTGAAAATCCTATGTTGGCACAAATTTCCCGCACTCCTTTCTCTCAATCCTTAGACCCTCGACCAGCTCCCGATGGACCTGCTTATCAAAATATTGCCGATTATATTACAAGCGTCGAGAGTTCTTCCGAATTACAAATTGCATCGGAATATAAATTATATCAGAATTATCCGAATCCGTTTAATCCTAGCACAAAAATACAATTCAGTATTCCAAAACGATCGTTTGTCAGTTTAACAATTTATAACGTTTTAGGAGAAAAAATTACGACGCTCGTTAATGATGTAAAACCAGCAGGTAATTATGAAATAGTTTGGAACGCTGAAAACCTTCCGAGCGGAATATATTTTTACAGATTGGAAAACGGCAAAATAAATATTTCAAAGAAAATGGTTTTATTGAAATAAACCTAACTTACTCTACTTTCCTAACGGCAGCCGTGTTTAAGCGGTTGCCGTTTTTATCAATTAATTTTTTAGGAGAAAAATGAAAAAAACAATTGCACTTGTAGCACACGACAACAGAAAAAAAGACCTTGCCGAATGGGTGTTATGGAATGTCGATTTGTTGATTGACAATAAACTGATTTCTACAGGAACGACAGGATCAATGATTGAAAAAATATTGAACAAAAGAAAAAGAGGAAAGCAAAAAATAAAAATAAAAAAATTAAAATCAGGTCCTCTCGGAGGCGACCAGCAAATAGGCGCGTTGATTGCAGAACAGAAAATTGACATTCTTATATTCTTTTGGGACCCAATGGAACCTCAACCGCACGATGTTGATGTTAAAGCTTTACTTCGAATTGCCGTGCTTTACAATATTCCGGTTGCCAACAATCGCTCAACCGCTGATTTTATTATAACGTCCGATTTATTCGTCAAAGAATATAAGCCTATATTAAAGGATTATTCCAAATACATTAAAAAGGAAATAACAGATTTTTAACTCTTTTAACGGTTTACAAAAAACCGCCTCGTTCTTAATAGAACACAGATAACTCAGATTATTACGGATTTACACGGATTTGTTTTCGTGAACTATGGTTGTGAGCGGATTTAGTTTTTTATTCATAATCAATTCAAAATCCAAATTGTCATTTCGAACAAAGCCGACGAAGTCAGAGAAGAAATCTTTTCACTGTACAGCCCCGTTATCAAGGGATAAGCTGTTCAACGTTCAGTTTATCCATCCGAAATTGAGTTTCGTTCATTCGTTCGGAAGAGGAAAAACATTTAACATTCATAATTCAACATTCAACATTAAAAAAGATTTTATTTAGCCCATTTAATTAATCCCAATTCAAAAGGATTAATAAGCAATTTATGTTTCGGGACAACTCTTACTGTAAATCCGAATTTGCCGGTTTCGTCGCAAACAATAGAACCACGGTAAGTTAGGATTTTATCTTTTTCGTTCTTTTCAACAACTTCCATATTTACGAATTTATTATTCTCGGAGTTATCAATTTCATCGAACTTTCCGTAATATATTTGCATATTTATGTCGTCGGGTGTAAGTCCGTTGATAAATACTTTTGCGGTAACTTCAAGTTTTTCACCGACTTGCAATTCTTTTCTTTCGTAAGTAATTCCTTCACATCTTATACTATCCCAATTTTGAAGAATATGCTCACGCCAAGCGGAAAATTCTTTACCGAGTTTCCAGTCGTTTTTCATTAATTCTTTTCTACGGATATAAGCCTTTTGATAAAATTTTTCAAAATATTGCTTAACCATTCTGTGTGTATTGAAGAAAGGTCCAAGCTTTTTCATCGATTTTTTCATCATCTTAATCCATTCGCGTGGTAAATTATCCGAACTTCGATTGTAAAAGGTCGGGACAATTTCCTTTTCAAGAACGTCGTAAATAATGTTTGCTTCTATTTCATCTTGATAATCGAGGTTTTGATATTCTTCACCGTTTCCTATTTTCCAGCCTAATTCTTTATCATAAGCTTCATCCCACCAGCCATCGAGGATGCTGAAATTAAGTCCGCCGTTGGCAATTACTTTCATTCCAGAAGTACCGCTTGCCTCCATAGGGCGGCGTGGATTATTTAACCAAACGTCACAACCTTCAACCATATAGCGAGCAACGTTCATATCGTAATTTTCGATGAATACAACACGTTTACGCATATTGAAATCTTTGGTGTAATGCAAAATATCTTGGATAAGTTTTTTGCCTGCATCGTCGCGTGGGTGAGCCTTGCCTGCAATAATTAATTGAACCGGATAATCGGGATTAAATAAAATTGAGGCAAGTCTTTCAACATTTCTAAAAATAAGTGTTCCGCGTTTGTATGTTGCAAATCGCCTTGCAAAACCAATAGTTAAGGCGGAAGGATCAAGAACTTCGTTCGCCGCTTTAATTTCTGCTTTCGAACCGCCTCTATCCGTAATCTGTTTTTTCAAACGTTTACGAGCAAATGCAACAAGGCGTTCGCGTCTTCTTTCGTGAGTTCGCCATAGTTCTTCATCGGGAATTTCATCTACTCTGTTCCATAATTCTTCGTCGTCCAAATCGGTATCGAAGCGTTCGCCTAAATATCTTAGTAATAGTTCGTGCATCTCACCCGAAAGATGAGAATATGTATGAACGCCATTAGTTACATAATCTATTGGAATTTCATTAAAAGGTATTTCCTTAAAACCTTGCACCCACATTTTTTTAGAAACTTTACCGTGCAATTTACTTACGCCGTTTACAAAGCCCGCAGTATTCATAGCCAAGTGAGCCATATTAAATTCCGATGGTTGGGCATCTTTTATAATTGTTCCAAGTTTATAAAATTCTTCACCCGAAATTCCAAGCTCTTCACGGTAATATTTACCAAAATATCTTTCCATCATATCGTTTGGAAAAACATCAATTCCGGCAGGAACAGGAGTGTGAGTAGTAAATATATTCGAGAAAAATCCAATATCTCTTGCTTCTACAAATGTAAGATTTTTATGTTTAATTAAGTGACGCATTCTTTCGAGTGCAAGAAAAGCCGAGTGTCCTTCGTTCATATGGCAAACAAGCGGTTTAATGCCAATTGCGTGCATTGATCTAATTCCGCCAATGCCAAGAATAATTTCCTGTTGAATACGAGTTTCGTTATCGCCACCGTAAAGTGCTTTGGTTATGTCTCTATCTTGCGGAGAATTTTCTTCTACATTAGTATCGAGTAAATAAAGAGAAATTCTTCCTACTTTAATTTCCCAAATTTGGAAATAAACATCTCGTCCCGGAAATTCAACAGATAATTTTAACGCTTTACCATTTTCATCTCTAACTAAAGTCATTGGTTGGTTATAGAAATCATTATTTTCATAACGTTCTTGTTGCCAACCGTCTGCGGTTAAATATTGTTGGAAATATCCTTCGCGATAGCAAAGTCCAACGCCAACAAGCGGAATTCCCAAATCACTTGCGGATTTTAAATGATCGCCTGCCAAAATTCCAAGTCCACCCGAATAAATTTGAAGACTCTCAGTTAATCCGAACTCGGCAGAAAAATAAACAATGTAGGGTGTGTCGTGAGTTTCGTAATTTTTCTGATACCAAGTTACTTCATTTAAATAAACTTCAAATTGGAGATAAACACGATTCATATGTGAAATAAATCCATCGTCTTTCGAAACTTCGTCAAGACGAGACTGAGGAACTTTGCCCAGCATAAGAACAGGATTGTGTTTTGTTTCCTCCCAAAGTTTTCTATCAAGTCTGCGGAAGAGCTCAAAAGAATCGGAATCCCAAGTCCAATATAGGTTGTTTGCTATTTCGCGGAGAGGTTCGAGTTTTTCGGGTAAAGAAGGTTTAACATTAAACGAACCAATTAAATTTATCATTTTTTTTATCTCCAAAATTATTAAAATTAAGTTCTTATTTTATTGTAATAATTGGAGAGTTGCAAGTTTTATAAGTGATGATAATCAAAATTTTAATAGCGTCGATTTTGGGATATTTTATCGGAGCATTTCCTTCTGCATATGTTTTAATGAAAAAAAGAGGCGTTGATATTACACAAGAAGGCACAGGCAACGTTGGAGCGATGAATACTTTTCGCATCGGTTCTAAAGGTCTTGGCGTTGCTGTATTTTTTCTTGATTTTATTAAAGGATTTTTTGTTGTTCAATTATCATTGATTTTATTTGAGCAGACGTTCCTTATTGCTGGAACCGCTTTATTTTTCGCTGTTTTGGGGCATTGTTTTTCCGTGTATATTAAATTCAAAGGCGGTAGAGGACTTGCAACCGCACTCGGCGGTTCGGTTTTGTTTGTTCCTCAAATTCCGGTTCTTTGGATTATTCTTTGGATTATTGCTTACGTTTACAAAAAGAACGTCCATTTTTCGAACGCTTCGGCAACTTTCTTATTAATTTTATTGGTTTTGTATTCGGGTGATATTCTTGCAAAATATTCGATTGTAAAACCGAATACAATTTCCGAATTTGAAATTACTACTGTTGCCGTTTTATTAGTAATTTTTATTAAACATATTAAACCGCTTAAAGAATATTTTAACAAGCAAAGAATTATTGGAGATAGAAATGAATAGATTTAAAACCGTAGTTTACTCAACATTGATAACGTTACTGTTGGTTTCAATCGGGTTTTCTTTCCTTTACTTTAAGTATATCAATCCCCTTGAAAAAGGAAACGAAGTCCCGGCGGACTCGCTGGTTACTGCTTCATCCGAAATTTCACTTAAGGACGCCCATACGAAAATTGAAACAGTATATGTTAAAAACAAGTTGAATGATAAAATTACTGCTTCGCGTCAAACAATTATTACGGAAACGGTTAAAAAGGTAAGTCCCGCAGTTGTTGGTATTAACGTAACCAAAGTGAAAAAATATCGCGATCCGTTTACATCCGATCCGCTGTTCAGATATTTTTTTGGCGATAGAGTTTACACACAAAAAGTAAAAGCACTTGGTTCGGGCGTAATAATTTCGCCCGATGGATACATTGTTACCAATGATCACGTTGCGGGCGATGCAACCGAAATTATCGTTACAATGACTGACGGCTCACAGCATCCCGCTAAAATTATTGGCTCTGACAAAGCAACCGACATTTGCCTACTGAAAATAGAAGGGAAGAACTTACCTTACATTAAATTTGGTAATTCGGATGATATTCTAATCGGCGAGTGGGTAATTGCTCTTGGAAATCCTTTTGGTCTTTTTGAAATAAACGACAAACCGACTGTAACAGTTGGAGTAATTAGTGCAACTGGAATGAATCTTAACGCTGTGAATGGAAGATATTACATAAATATGATTCAAACCGATGCTGCGATTAACACCGGAAACAGCGGTGGTCCGCTTGTTAATAGTCTTGGAGAACTTATCGGAATAAACACATTAATTTTTACACCCGGTGGAAGCCCGGGAAATATTGGCGTTGGTTTTGCAATCCCGGTTAATAAGGTTAAAAAGATAATAAAGCAATTAAAAGAAAAAGGTAAAATTGATAGGAATTTTTGGACTGGATTGATTATTCAAAATCTTGATGAACGAATTGCCAAGTATTTCGGATTAAGTTCGACGAAAGGCGTAATTGTTACCGATGTAATTAAAGGCTCACCCGCAGAAAAAGCCGGAATTGTTGTAAGCGATATTATTATTGGAGTTGACGGATTTATGGTAACGGACGACGAATCGATAATAAGTATTCTTAATCAATATTCTACCGGTGATGTTTTAAATATTAAATTAATTAGAGACGGTAAAACACAAACTGTAAAAATGAAATTGGAACCCAAAAGATGATTGAACGTTACACGCTTCCCGAAATGGGGAAAATTTTTGAAGATGAGTTTAAATATTCAACTTGGCTAAAAATAGAATTGCTCGCTGTTGAAGCACGTGTGAAACTCGGTGAAGTTCCGCCTGAAGATTACGAAACAATTAAAAGAAAAGCGGCGTTTGATGTTACTCGCATTTTACAAATTGAAGAAGAAACCAAACACGATGTGATTGCTTTTTTAACGAACGTTGCCGAAAACGTCGGTGCGGAATCACGTCACATTCATTACGGAATGACTTCGTCTGATATTCTCGATACAACTCTTTCTTACCAAATGAAAACTGCCGGCGAATTGCTTTTGAAACGCTTGGCTAAACTTAGGGAAATTTTAAAACGCCGTGCAATTGAACATAAGCATACTGTTATGATTGGCAGAAGTCACGGGATTCACGCAGAGCCAATTACGATGGGAATGAAGTTTGCACTTTGGTTTGAGGAAACAAAACGCAACGAAAAACGATTACTCGATGCTATTGAAAATATTGCCGTAGGACAAATTTCCGGTGCGGTAGGAACATTCGAACATCTTTCCCCCGAAGTGGAAAAATACGTTTGCGAAAAAATGGGATTAAAACCAGCGCCGGTTTCAACGCAAGTAATTCAACGCGATAGGCACGCACAATTTATTTCAACGCTTGCCGTTATTGGTGCTTCGCTCGAAAAAATTGCTGTGGAAATTCGCCACTTGCAGCGTACCGAAGTTTTGGAAGCGGAGGAATATTTTTCGAAAGGACAGAAAGGCTCGTCGGCAATGCCGCATAAACGTAATCCGATTATTAGCGAAAGAATTACCGGGCTTTCCCGAATACTGAGAGGAAATTCCGTTGCAGCGTTGGAAAATGTTGCCCTGTGGCACGAGCGCGATATTTCGCATTCGTCGGTTGAGCGTGTAATTGTTCCCGATAGCTGCATTGCTCTCGATTATATGTTGCATTTAATTACGAATTTGCTTGATAATCTTATCGTTTATCCCGAAAATATGAATCGAAATTTGAATTTAACTCGCGGACTTATTTTTTCGCAAAAAGTTCTGTTGAAACTTGTGGAGAAAGGTGCAACGCGCGAAGAAGCATACAAGATTGTACAATCGAGTGCAATGGAAGTATGGAAAGATAAATCGAAAGATTTGAAAAACGAATTGCTTCAATCTTCGGAAGCACTGAAATACTTGAATGAAAACGAAATCGAAGAAATTTTCGATTACGATAAAATGCTAAAAAATATCGATTATATTTTTGCAAGAACAGTAGAGAACAAAACCACAGAGAATTAACTCTTTGTGAAACTCTGTGCCTTCTGTGGTTATTTAATCTAAAAATAAACTATTTAATTTGTTATGAAAATTCCAAACAATCGAAAGCTGAAAGAATTTATTAAAGAACATAGCAATCTTTTTTGGTACACACCTAAAGATAAAAAAGAAAATATCAGTTTAGAATTATTAATGGAAACGATATTAAATTATGGCAGTTTATCCGATTGTTTGCGGCTTTTTGAATTAATAGGCAATGACACTGCATTGAAAATTTTGCAGAAAGCCGAAGGTAGAAAGAAAATGAATTACTATCCCGAAATTTATAATTTCTTCAAAATTTATCTTACTAAAAATGCACAAAGAAATTTTAAGCAAAAATCAAATTGAGTTATTACCTTTATTAAAACTTTTTAAACGCGAGTTTTATCTTGTTGGTGGAACTGCAATTGCGTTACATTTAGGACATAGAAGGTCTATTGATTTTGATTTATTTAAATCGGGCAAGCTGGTAGTAAATCGAATTATTAATAAAATCTCTTTATTCGATACTAATTTTAAAATAACAAGACGTGTTGACGAACAAATTAATTTAATTGTAAACAATGTAAATTTTACTTTTTTCGAATATCCGTATTCTATTGATGTTAATTGTAAATTTGAAGATGTAATAAAGTTGCCGGATTTATTAAACCTTGCAGCGATGAAAGCCTTTGCTTTAGGACGACGTTCCAAATGGAAAGATTATGTCGAT
This sequence comes from uncultured Melioribacter sp., assembly GCA_964477915.1. GTDB lineage: Bacteria > Bacteroidota > Ignavibacteria > Ignavibacteriales > Melioribacteraceae > WGAL01. Next base: position 25,205 of record CAYZGB010000009.1, read on the forward strand.
TTATTTTTTATTCTTCGAGATCATCATTCAATCAAAGAAATTATTGAAATTGCAAATAAAATCTATGGACAACTTTTTTCCGAGAAGCTTTTCAGAGCTCAATTATGCTACTTCGAGGATGTTGATTTTAGTGAAGAAATAGAATATCTTGTAAACAAACCTAAATATGAAGAAATAAAAAAATTCTTATTAGAACAATCTTTGGATATTTAATTAAATAATAAAACACTTAAGAAATCACTTACTTAATCATAAAATGTTATTACGTGGTAAAAACAACTATTTAAAAGAGAATATATGCTTGAACTAAACAAAATTTACAATACCGATTGCATCGAAGGAATGAAAGAAATTGACGATGCGACAATTGATTTGGTTATTACCGATCCACCTTTCGCTATTGATTTTAAGGCAAAAAGAAGTAATTATAATCGAACCGAAACAAATGTACTTGAAGGATATAACGAAATAGAACAAAAAAATTATTACGATTTTACATTAAGCTGGATGAAAGAAGTTTCCCGATTGCTTAAAGATACCGGAAGTATGTTTGTTTTTTCCGGTTGGAATAATTTAAAAGATATTTTGAATGTGCTTGACGAACTCGGATTTATTACCGTTAATCACATTATTTGGAAATACCAATTCGGTGTTGTAACAAAGCGAAAATTTGTAACATCACATTACCATTGTTTATTTGTTTGCAAAGACGATAAAAAAAGAAAATTCTTCCCGTATTCAAGATTTTCGCAAAACGAGAAAGATGCTAACGGGAGAAGCCTTCACTACAAGGATAAAGAGGACGTTTGGGATATTAAACGTGAATATTGGACGGGTGATGAGAAAACACCAACCAAACTTCCAGCTGAAATCATAAAGAAAATTCTTCAATACACAAGTGAAGAAGGCGATGTTGTTCTCGATCCGTTCCTCGGTTCGGGACAAGTTGCCGTAGTAAGTAAAATGCTCGGAAGACAATTTATTGGTTTTGAAATTGTTCCGGAATATTATCAATTTGCAAAGAAACGTCTGGATAACAACGTTTATAGAATACGTAAAGAAACGAATGATAGCATAAAGGTTCAAACATCAATTACTTTTTAATATATTGAAAAAATTCGGAAAGGATTACTATGAAATTTTTAGAAAATGTTGCGGGAAGACCTGTTCCCGAAATTGTTAACGGAATGAAACAAACGCCATATCTTGGAGTAGGGAAATTTAAACCTACCGGAAGAAAAGCCGCACCACCTATTCGCACCTGTGCCGATTATCCGGCAGACGGAAACAAAGTAGTGAAAAACTTACGTACTGCTCTCGAAAAAGCCGGTATTAGGGACGGAATGACAATTTCGACTCATCATCATTTTCGCAACGGTGATGCCGTTACCAATATGCTTTTCGATACGATAAAATCAATGGGAATTAAAGATATTCGTTGGTTCCCGAGTGCATCGTTTCCTGTTCATTCGCATTTGCTAAAATATCTTGAAGACGGAACAATTCACCACATCGAAGGCTCGATGAACGGACCGCTCGGAAGATATTGCTCGGAAGGGAAAATGCGTGGAATGGGTGTTTTGCGTTCGCACGGCGGACGTTGGCAAGCAATCCAAGATGGCGAAGTTCATATTGATATTGCGGTAATTGCTGCACCTACTGCTGACCCGTTCGGTAATGCAACCGGAGACCGCGGTCCCGCAGCTTGCGGTTTACTCGGCTTTGCTCTTGCAGATTCGATTTATGCAGATAATGTAATTGTCGTTACCGATAATCTTGTTCCGTTTCCTTGTGTTCCGTGGCAAATACAAGGAAACAATGTTGATTATGTTGTTGAAGTTGATTCGATTGGCGATCCGTCAAAAATCGTTTCGGGAACAACGCAAGTAACTAAAAGTCCCGATAGACTTTTAATTGCCGAATACATTGCTCAATTTTTGGAAGATTCCGGAATTATGCGTAACGGATTTTCGTTTCAAGCTGGTGCGGGCGGAATTAATCTAGCCTTTGCGGTTTATTTGAAAGAGCGAATGATAAAGAAAGGAATTAAAGCTCGCTTCATTCGAGGCGGAAGCACAAAATATCTTGTAGAAATGCTCGAAGAAGGATTGACCGATTTTATTTTGGACGGACAAACATTCGATTTGGAAGGCGTTCGTTCTATGCGGGAAAATCCTAATCACGTAAATACAAGTCCGTTTACAAGTTACAATTATCACGGAAAAGGAAATTTCGCATCAATGGTTGATGCGGCGGTTTTGGGTGCAACGGAAGTTGATATTAACTTTAATGCTAACGTTGTTACGCATTCGGACGGACTTTTGCTGCACGGAATCGGCGGTTGGCAAAATGCACTTTTTGCAAAAACTACAATTCTTGCCGTGCCTTCGTTCCGCGATAGAATTCCCGTAATTGTAGATGAAGTAACCACGCTTGTTGGTCCAAGCGAATTAATCGACGTTGTAATTACCGAACGCGGTGTTGCGATTAATCCGCGAAGAAAAGATTTGAAAAAAGCGTTGAAAGGTTCATCGTTACCGATTAAACCGATTGAACAAATTTACGAGGAAGTAACGGCAATTTGCGGCAAGCCCGAAAAACCGAACGTCGATAAATCAACACCGGTAGCGATAATTAAATGGGTTGACGGAACGGTGATAGATACTGTGTTTAAGGTTAATCGGTAGATTGTTACTGGAAAATTTAAGCACATTAAGTTGAGAATTTGTATTTCTCGAACCTAATGAATTTCTTATAGAAGGCTTTGAATAACTTATCACTGTCATTCTGAATTTATTTCAGAATCTCGATTTTAGAGCGTAAGCAAACTTTTAGATGCTGAAACAAGTTCAGCAAGACAAATTTTTGAGGTTATTCAAAGCCTTCTTATATTTATTCCGTTTTATAATGGGTTGAAATTTAAATTCTTAGATGAAATTCCCCCTTTAATTTTAAGGGGGAATTTACTTTTTATTTTTCTCAATTTTTAATGTCTTCGATAATAAGCAATACATTCTTTCGCAGAATTTCTTAACGTTAATTTTATTTCTGTTAAGAACAAGTTCAACGTTGAAACTAAGTGGAATTCCTAAATACAAAATTGATACGTTATTTTCATCTAATTTTTTGTTCCAGATTATTTGTTCTACTTGTTCCTTGAATTTACAAGATTTTGAAAAATTAATTACCTTCTCATTTAGTTTGAGAAAAAAGTAAATTTGTATTTTCGATTTAACACCAAAATATTTACATGAGGAGAATAAAATGACTAAAAAATTTTTATTTTATCTTTTGGTAATTTCATTTACAGGAATTTTTGCACAAAGCAAAATTTTCATTCCTCGCGAATTTCAGAAAGCAATAAAAAAGGGGACGCGAACAACTGAAGGCGTTCCGGGTAAAAATTATTGGCTGAATATTTCGGATTATAAAATTAATGCGGAAGTTAATCCCGATAGTTCAATTCTCCGTGGCAAAGAAACAATTGTTTATCACAACAATTCGCCGGATACTTTGTACAAAATTGTGTTTCGCCTTTACAACGATATTTTTAAATACAATGCCAAACGCGATTATTACTGGGATAATTTAAAAACATTACCGCCCGTTAAAATAAAAAAGATTAAAATCGGTTCTCAAACTTTTTCCGATACAAGTTCATACATTCGCCGTGGTTCAACTAATTTAACAGTCTTCCTTAAAAAAGAAAATCACATTATGCCGCATTCGGAAACCGAAATCGAAGTAGAGTGGGAATTGATTATTCCCGAAAAAACGAAATTGCGAATGGGCAATTACGGCAAAGGTGAGATGTTTGTCGCATATTGGTATCCGCAAATTGCCGTTTACGATGATGTTTACGGTTGGGATATGGTGGATTATCAAGGAATTGTGGAATTTTACAACGACCCGCTAAATAATTACGATGTGAAAATCAAATTGCCCAAAAACGAAATTATGTGGGCAACCGGTGTGCTTCAAAATGCAAAGGAAGTTCTTGCTCCGAAGATTTATGAAAAATATGAACTGGCGAAAAAATCGAGTGATGTAGTTAGAATTATCGATTCAACAGATTTGGCAAGTGGCAATCTTTCTGCCGATAATCGGTTCAACATTTGGCATTTCAAGGCTGAAAATGTTCCCGATTTTTCTTTCGCTATCGGAAATTCAATGCACTGGGACGGAAAATCGATTGTTGTTGATAGCAATAAAAATCGGAGTGTTTTCGTCCAAGCCGTTTATCCAAACGATGCACCGTACTGGGGAAATGCCGTGGATGTTGCTTCCGAATCAATTGAAATTTTATCACACAAGTTGCCCGGCGTTCCGTTTCCTTTCCCAGAAATGACTTCGTATTGTAATCCCAGCAAAGGCGGTGGAATGGAAACTCCGATGATGGCAAACGACGGCGCCCCGAGAAATTATCAAAGTTTTGTCGGATTAATTTTCCACGAAATTTCGCATTCGTATTTTCCGTTTTATATGGGAACAAACGAACGCCGTTTTGCCTGGATGGATGAAGGTTGGGCAACATTTTTTACCGGACAAATCACGGCAAAGTACACCGATACAACACGTGCAACATATTGGCAACGTGTAACGGAAAGTTACCAATACAGTGCAGGTAAAGAAAACGATGTTCCGCCTTTTGTTCCGTCGTATTCCGTTAAATTCGGATTTCCGCGTATAACTTTTTACAATCGTCCTGCAAGTGCTTACCGCGAGCTTCAATATTTGCTTGGAGATGATTTGTTCAAGCAAGCATTACGCGATTATATTAAGAACTGGCACGGAAAACATCCGCTTCCAACCGACTTTTTCTTTTCATTCGAAAGAACAACGGGTAGAGATTTAAGTTGGTTTTGGCGACCGTGGTTTTACGAGTTCGGTTATCCCGATTTGGCAATCGATAATGTAAAATTCGAGAATAACAAAGTGCTTGTTTCGGTAAAAAAAATTGGGAATATCCCTGTAAGAGTAAAATTACGTGCAGTTTATTCGGACGGGAAATCCGAATTGTTTGAAGTAAATTCCAGTGTTTGGAAAAATACAAATAAAGCGATGTTTGAAATTTCAGTTAAGGAAAAGCCCGTTAAAATTTTGTTGGGTGATAAAGAAATTCCCGACGCCGATCAATCGAATAACGAGTTTGAACTTTAATGGAACATGGACTTTTTTCAGTTCGCAAACTGTAAATAAATTGGTCATTGCGAGGAACGAAGAGACGAAGCAATCTCCGATATATTCGGCAATTGTTTCACTCCGTCCGAAACTGAGTTTCGGACGGAAATAACAATAGAAACTTCGTTTCGATTAAGCAATGCAAAGTCCCGTAGGGACGAAATATTTGTCTATTTTCCGAAACAAAGTTTCGTGCATTAGTTCTGAACGAAATACAATTTCGTTCGGAGAAGTGAAAATGAACGAAATTGAAATAAAATGTCATTCCGAGGAACGAAGAGACGAGGAATCTTTAAATTAATTCCATCCCTAATACATTGCTTTTAAGATTTCTCCCCCGTCCCGAAAATCGGGACGAGGTCGAAATGACAGCAAAATTACGCATACGCAAATAATTCCGGAGATTGCCACGCCCAGATTTGTCATCGGGGCTCGCA
>CAYZGB010000010.1:0-30688 GCA_964477915.1 uncultured Melioribacter sp.
AATTAATTTCGGTTACAGTCGATTCTGCATCATCGGCTAAATCGGTTTTTAATCTATTTATTCCGCTGTAAACTGTGTGAAGTTTATCTGTCATTCGTTGAGCAGCATTAACTACATTTGCGCGAGCCGCAACAGAGGAAGGTTCGGTTGCAAGTTTATCCCAAGAATTAAAGAATTGCTTTATCAAGTTCGAAAGTCCATCATCCGAAGGTTCGGACATAAGAGATTCAATACTTCCGAGCAAAGATGATTTGTAATCGCTTTTATTTTGAAGTTGAGTAAATTTTCTTATTTGTGCATCCAACACCGTATCCTTAACTCGTCTAACATCGGCAATTGAAACACCGGTTCCTATTTCCAATCCGGTAATCACTTGCGATTTCGAAGCTTCCATATGAACACGGCGACGCGAAAAGTTTGGGTTCGATGCATTCGAAATATTATTTGAAGTAACGCTTAATGCCTTTTGATAAGCCATTAAGCTATTACGCGATATTTCGAAGATTCTTGATAATGCCATTATATTTTCCTATCGATAATTGTTGATCTTTTTTCGTTCATTAGTGTGTTAATAGTATCAATTAAAAATTGTCTTGCATTTTTTATTAAAAAAATATTTTGGTTGTTTATCCGTTCCAATTCCGTAGCATATTTTTTAATATCTTCTTTCAGTGCCACAAGTTTTTCCGCATCTTCCTCGCCAGCCATTTTTTCGAGCAAAGGCATTAAATTTTTAACCTTACGTTCGGTTGCCGTTAGCTCACGCCCGAATATTTTTTTAAGCAAAGATTTTTTTTCTTTCTCATCTCTATAAAGAATCGAAAGCAAACGTTCTTCTTCTTTAACAATATTATCGAATTCTTCGTGGTCATTTTCAATTAAAGCCCTTTGTTTGTTCAAAGCCACCTCGCAAAATATTTTGAGGTTTTCGCGCTCGCTTTCCAAAATTTCGATTATTTTTTTTAACTCTTCCATTTTATTCACCTTCGAAATATTTCAAATATGCTTTAACTCTTTTTACGTAATTCTGCGTTTCTTCAAAAGGAGGAATCCCACCGTATTTTTTTACATTTTCAGGTCCGGCATTATACGCGGCAAGAGCAGAATCAATTTCCCCTTCAAAATCATTAAGTAAAGTCGATAAATATTTTGTGCCTCCGTAAATATTTTCTTCGGGGTTAAACGGATCGTTGATGCCCATTTCTTCGGCAGTAGTATCCATTAATTGCATCAAACCTTTGGCATTGGCACGCGAAACCGCATCGGGTTTTGCTGCTGATTCAGCCAGAATTACTGATTTAATCAACTTATCGCTCACACCGAATTTTTCAGAAATCTTTTTAATAAATGGTTCAAATTTCTTTAATCTTCCAAGTGCCGATGAATGAGGAATTACTTTTTCGTTGTCAAAATCAAAATCTCTTGCCGGTGGTATTTTACTTCGCAATTCTTCGGCTTTGAATTTTTCCAAATCCAATTTTTCGCCGGTCATCTTTTCGTAGAGCATCGAGGCAACCCCAATACTTTGGCTTCTGCTCATATACTCGGCGAGTTTCCCTTCAAAAATCGATGAAAAAACATCAGTGCCAAGTCCGTTATCTTTTCCGAGCAAACCTCCTTCGGTAGTTTTCGTCATACTTTTTAACATCATTTCGGTCAGTAAACTTTCAAAATCAATCGACGCTTTTGCCAAGCGTTGTTTTTGTTCGGGCGTAAACTTACGTTTACTAACTTCAAGCGGTTCGCTAATATGTTTCAATTGATTCGATATTTTGAGTTTTAACATATCCATAATAACTTATTACATTATTATTAACTCAGCATTTAAGGCACCTGCTTCTTTCATTGCCTGAAAAATTGCTATTATATCGCGAGGCGAAACTTTTAACGAATTTAATGCAGCAGCAACTTGCTGTACATTTGTTGCACCAGTGATTGCAATTGCATTGTTTCCTTCTTGTTGAACAGTAGGAACAAGATTATTAAAAACAACTGTATTGCCTTGCGAAAAAGACGAAGGTTGAGAAATAACGGGATATGATTTTATTGTAATATTCAAACTTCCATGCGAAACCGTGCAAGGTAAAATTTGCACATTACTTCCGGCAACAACCGTTCCCGTTCTTTCGTTAAGAACTACACGCGCCTCAACATCTCTTTGGACTTGCATTGATTCCAATGTTGCAAGAAATCCGGTAATATTTCCTTGCTGATTTTTGGGAACATTAACATCAATTTCCGAAGCATCGATTGCCTTAGCAGCATTGGGATAAACGGAATTTATTACAAGTGCAACATTATTCGAAGTTGTAAAATCCGGCTCTTTAAGAATTATTTTTACTTTTGTACTATCGCCTGCGGTATGTCCGGGAATATCGGTTTCAATAATTCCGCCGTTTGGTATTCTTGCCGAAAGAGCATGATTCCGCGAAACTCTTCCACCTGTTGCAGTACGTACATCGTAACCTCCAATAGAAACGGGACCTTGAGCGGTAGCGTAAACTTTTCCGGTTTTGTCGGAAAGTGGTGTTAGCAAAAGCGTTCCGCCCATTAAACTTTGTGCATCGCCCATCGAAGAAACAATCACATCAAATTCAACACCTTTTTTCGCAACATTAGGAACGGTTGCAGTAACCATTACAGCTGCAACATTTCTTGTACGAAAATTAAGTTCGGGTACTTTTACTCCAAACCGCTTCAACATACTAATAATAGATTGGTGCGTCATTGTAGAGCGGTAAGTATCGCCTGTGCCGGAAAGTCCAACAACTAATCCGTAACCGATTAGTTGCTCTTCGTTTACACCTTTAAAAAATGCAATATCTTTCAGACGTTGAGCCTGTACAACGCCGAAAGTAAATAACATCAATATGATTATTAATTTTATTCTTTTCATTTTTTCACCCTTAAAACAACCAATGGAATAATCTTGTAAGCCAACCCGGCGTTGTGTTTCTATCAATCATTCCACTACCTTCCAGAACTATTTGTGCTTCCGAAATATTATACGAATAAACCGTATTATCGGTATTAATGTCGGTTGGTCTAACCAATCCGCTTATTTCTATGTTTTGTTCTTCGCCATTTACCACAATCTTTCTGCTTCCTTTTATTTTAAGAAGTCCGTTCGGATAAACCGAATCGACAAGAGCACTAATTTTAGTTTTAAAACTTCCGCCACTTGTAATTTTTCCACCGCCTTCGAATTTATTATCCGTACTAATATTTCCTTTTGCGTCGGGAAGCATCGGCTCGTTTCCCATAGATGCCGAGGCTCCGAGTTCAATTGTTCCTTCGCGTCCCGATTTCATTTGCGATTGGTTTGTTGCTTGCGAGGATTCCACAACAATAATTGTTATTGCATCTCCAACTTTCGAGGCTTTGTAATCGGAAAAAATTGAACGAGATGCATTTTGTGCAAAATCCTGTGCATAAATCGAAACGCCAAATAAAAGCATCAATATTATTGAAAATTTTCTCATATTTATTTTCCTCACTCTAAAATTGCTACTTCATTTTTATTAATTACTTTTGCTTTAAAAATTATTCCGTCTTTTCTTTGAACACGAATTGTTTCACCTTTTTTACCACCACTTCGTACAACCACGGGAAACGAAACTAAAACACTACCATTATTATAAACAGCAGTAATTTTTTCACCGGCAAAAACGTCGTCTTTCTTTTCGATCATTCCATTTGTTAAAATGGAATTTTCACGTATGTTTACTATTGTTCTGCTATTTTCAATTAGCGATAAATCGGTAATAGGCTTCTCTCTTAAATTTGTAACATCGCAAAGTTTTAATAGAAAATCGGCTTTCGAAACATTTTCGCCACGCCTTATTTTCCTTACCGAAACAAACGCTTTACGAAATAGCTTAAGATTGACAGTAAGAAAAGTTCTTTCTTGATACTTGCCTTTTTTAATAATCAGCGGAATATATCCGTAATGATTTTTCAATCTGAATTGCCGACTGTAATCAATTTTGTAATTACCATTTTCAAGAATTTGCGGATTAACAATTCTGTATTCGAATTTATCGTAATCCATCAAATTCGAGCGTAAATAATTATCGATTACATTTTTGTTTATTCCACCGAATAACAACAATATGACAAGCAATGTTTTAATCATTTTAACGCTTCAAATTATTAGCTATTTGCATCATATCGTCAACGGTTTTTACCGCTTTCGAATTAATTTCGTAAGCTCGCTGAGCTGTTATCATATTTACCATTTCTTGAACGATATCGACGTTCGAACTTTCCAAATATCCTTGCTGTAACTCTCCGAACTCCTCGGTGTTTGGTTGTCCAAGGAATGGAACACCCGATTCTTCGGTCTCGACGTATTGATTATTCCCAATTGCTTTCAATCCTCCGGGATTAATAAATTTTGCCAATTCAATTGTACCGAGCTCAACTTTGTTTCCGTCTGTATCGAGAATGCTAACAACACCGTCGGAAGAAAATTCAACATCTACAGCATTATCTGGAATTGTAAATCCTGGTTCAAGAACATTGCCATTCGACGAAACCAAAGTTCCGTCAGAAGAAAGCTTAAACGACCCATCGCGTGTGTAAACAAATTTCCCGTCCGGGCGACGTAATTGGAAAAACCCATCGCCGTAAATTCCAACATCAAATTTATGCCCGGTGTAAGTTAAATCGCCTTGATGAAAAATCTTTTGCGTTGAAGCAGGTTTAACACCGGTTCCTACTTGCATTACCGAAGCCGGATTTTCAATAACTCCGGGTAACTCGCGGTTTTTAGGATTTGCAGCAATTTTCTGATAAATCAAATCCTCAAATTCGGCTCGGTTTTTCTTAAAAGCAGTAGTATTTACGTTAGCAATGTTGTTCGAAATTACTTCGATGTTTAGTTGTTGGGCATACATTCCAGATGCCGCTGTTCTTAACGCTCTATTCATAATAATACCTCTTAAATTTTTCCTATTTCTTTTGCTTGTCCGAGCATTTTATCCAATGTAGTTACAGCTTTTTGTGCAGATTCAAATTCGCGATTTATCTTAATCATTTCCTGCATTTCGGTAAGGGCATTTACATTCGAATCCTCCAAATATCCTTGCTGTACCTTGTATTCGTCATCGTTTGCAAGTACGTAATTCTGATCTTCACGGAAAAACTTTGCACCAGAATCTCTTTCCAAAAATTGTTGATTATCCACACGCGCAATCATTAGTTTATCTAAAACGTGTCCGTTTACATAAATATCTCCGTTATCAGCAAATTTAATTTCGTGGATTTCGTCTTTGTTCATAATTCCGTCAAATAAATTTAATCCCCCTCCATAGGTCAAAACTTTGTAGCCGTCGTTTGTTACCAAATCCCCGTCGTTAGTAATTTTAAAATTTCCGTTTCTTGTTAACTCAATTCCCTTTTCGGTTTGAATCATAAAATAGGCGTTACCGGAAAGAGCAAGATTCATAGGGTCGTCGGTTTTAACAAGCGAACCTTCGCTTAAATCCGAAAGTTGTTTCATCGGTTGATTTTCCATTCGCGAAAGATATTCCGCAAACGGCACTTCTCTTTTATAACCGGTTGTGTTAACATTTGCAAGATTATTCGCAACCATATCCATATTTTTCATACGGATATGCATTCCGCGAGCTACTTCGTAAATTCCTCTATCCATTTTTATTACCTTTTATTGCTTTTTCAATTTCACTTATCATTAACGCCAATGTAAATTTTTCTCTCGCATCCAATTTTTCGTAAGCATAAAATCTTATTAATTCCTTTAACTCATTATCATCTTTACTCAATATTTTTTTCTCAATAGCCATATAAAACGCTTTATCAGCTAATTTACATTTCATTTTCAATAACTGTTTGCAACCATAAATTTAATTTTTGAATCAACGGAAAATCTTTTGCCAAGTATTCCGTTTATTTTTCCCAGTTCACGGCTTAATTCAAAACTTTTGTTATCGGCACGAACTTCGCCTTGAATTTTTGTTCCGGTTAAAAATACTTTTGAGTTAATTTCGGTTGCATTACGAGTTTTAACGAACGTTTCTATTTTTGCAACTTTTTCGCCTAATGAATTATTTGTGTAAACAATTTCAAAATTCCACAAATGCAAACCTTCTTCATTCAAAGTAATTGCAAAATCGTAAAACAGATCGTATTTGTTGAGCAACGATTTTTGCAAAACGTATTTTATTAAGTATTCTTTAAGTAAATTTAGACCGGCAAGTACACTATCCGGCAAATGTTTTTCTTTTTTGTATTTATCTATGAACTCGGCAAATTCTATCGAGTTTTTAACTTTACCGAAAAGTCCGCCGAAAGATGTTTTTTGTTCAAATGCAGTGTGGTTAAAAATCAATTTGTTCTTTAATTCTTCGTAAAAATAGTTATCGAGATTTTGAGAACTTAATCGAACAATTGTCTTAAAAATGGCAATATTTAAATCGACAAAATTTATATCGAATAATCTTTTGTAAATATTCTTTTTACGTGTAAAACTTTCGTTGCTTTCATCCCAAAAGTAAGCAGCAATAAAAGCAAGTTGAATATCGTCTAAATGAAGATCGGACGAAGTAAACAAGTCCGTTAAATTTTTCAGTTTATCTTTAGAAATTGTTTTTTTTGATTTTACAAGAAATTCAACAATTTTATTTGCAATGGTTGTTTTCTTTAATCCGAGTTTACTGAAAATTAAATTAACAAGTGCTTCTTCTCCTAATTTGCCAACAACAAAATTATCTAATGCAATAGTTACAGGATTATGCGAAATAATTTGAGCAAAAAGAATATCACCAGTTTTTACTTTAACCGGAAGTTTGCTTTGAAAAAGACTACCGTTAATTAAGATTTTGTTAAAACCTTTTACGTTTTCCAACACTTCAACTTTAACAAATGAATTTAAGCGTGGAAGAGCCTTTGGAATTTGAACGCTCTTAAGCTTAACTTCATTAGTTGCGTTTATTTCGGCAATATTTGAAACGACGTTTAACATAATCTAATTGTACTTCCTCGAAAGTCCCTTAACTTTTAATGCAAGTAAAATTTCGCCTTTCGAAATTCCTTTTTCTTTTGCAAATTTTATTATTTCGCGTCCGCCGTCATCAATTCGGAGTGCAATAGCATTCAAACCTTTCCGTATTTTGCTTACTTTTACGTCCGGTTCTATGATTAATTTTTCTTCACGCATTTTTTTAATATTTGTTTTTAATCCGGCAACTTTACGTTTTTTGTTGCCACTTTTAAATTTTCTGCTCATAATCCATATTGCAAGGATAGTGCCAAGCAAAACTCCTTCGATCATCAAAAAATATGGAAGCAAATTCCGCTTAAAAGGAGGAAGTTTGGTTAATTTTGTCCAAATGTTCTTTTTTGTGTTTTCCAAAAAATTTGCAATTGCAGTTAATTCCGCTTCTTTTTCATCATCTTTCGAAGCGGTTTTAAGCATTGCACTTTCCGAGTTTTTCTGAAGAGATTCTTCTTTGTGAACCGAAACTTGCGGTTTTTCTTCATTTACTGAGTAATTTTTCATTTTCTCGCGTGCTTCTGCAATTTGTTTTTCGAGCAAAGCACGGACATCTACTTTTACGGTATCAACCGATTCGGACGCTTTAATTCCGCTCGACAAAAGCGTCGCAAAGACCAATAACAATATGACTCGTTTCATTTATCCTCTGATTTTTCTTATCAGCGGAAATCTTAATACAATAACCGAGCCAGAATCGAGAGTGTCTTCGATGTGGGTTTCGCCTTCGTGTTTTTTTACAAGATTGTTTACAATTTTTAGATTGAGATTCTTTTCGGAAAGCGCTTCGTTAAGAGGGAATGTGGTGATAAATCTTAAAACAATTTCGTCCGCTTTGCTTCGGGTTTGAATTATTATTCCGTTTGTTTTACGCTGCCTGCGTTTTATCAGACCGAAAAGATTGGTGAGAATTTGATGAATATATGTAGTGTGGCTTAAAATGGAAGGAATGCCATCTTGCAAATCGAGTACGCATTCGATATTTGCATTTCTTAATGTAGAATAAACTAATTTATAATATTCTTCTATTGCTCGATTTATATTAATAGGTTGCAACTGAATATTTTTATGGTTAAGATTTGTAAACCGAACAAGTCTTTTTACCACTTTATCAATTTTATTGATTTGTGTTTTTATTTTCCCTATTTCAACGGAATTCGAGTCTTCCAAATCGAGTAAATCAACAAGACTAACGATAACTTGCAAAGGAGAAGTAATTTCTTCCAAAATACCTTCGGTAAGTTCGCCGATTGCCGCTAAACGAAATTCGTTGGAAAGTTTTCCTTGATATGTTTGTAATTCTTCGTAAGCCTTGTTTAAGCGTTCGCGTAAAAGAAATTTTTCCAATTTATTGACAGCCGAATTAAGAATAATCGAAACGATTTGCTCATCAATTTCAGAATAATTTTCCCGCAAAATTGTGGACTTAATTACAAAAATTCCTTTGTCGGTATTTTCCATTAAAATCGGGAAAAAGAGATAATTAAAATCGGAGCCATTTTCGGAATAGGTTTTTAAATCCGGAACAAAAATAGGAGATTTTCTTTCAACTAAAAGAGTAAGAATTCCTTCTTTGTAATAGTGGTTAACCGTATCGAGCAATTCGGAATTGAAAGAAGAACTAATTGGTTTTAGTTCTCCTTTCGATTCGGTATAAAAGAAAATATCGGCAGATTTATAAGGAACGATTCTGCGAATAGCATTTTTTAGTTTTTCAACAACTTCATTAATTGAGTGAACGTTGGACGTTTCTTTTTCGAAAAGAATTAAGTTCTGTAAAATGTGAGAGTACTTCTGCGAAAGAATTACGGGATTGTTTTCAAGAGAACCAAAATAATCCTTTTGTTGAATTTGCGGTTCTTTTGCAACATTCCCCATAGCTTCCAGCAACGTGGGAAACTTTCCTGTATTACTTTTATGTACTCTCATAAATTTTTTATTAAATTACTAACGATTCAGCTTCTTTTTCAAATAACTCTTTATATCCGTCAACAAATTCTTCCAATGCTTCACGGTTATCAAATTTCAGAACTTCTATTATTGCTTCGTCCAATTCAAAATCGTTATCCCAATAGAATTTTCCGATTCCGAATTTTTGCGTCATATAATCGGCAAGGTGAACAACCGATGCAAGAACAATATTTTCTTTAGCCAAACCGGGAGTATGATGATTTTCAATTGTATTGCAATGTGCTTGAGGAAGATTCCATTTTTCTGCAAGGAAACGTCCAATCATATTATGTCCGTAACCTAATTGTTCAACTTCCGCTTCGGCAAATTTCATTCCGCCACCATTGACTTTATCTACAATTTCAAGAAAATCGGAATGGAAATATTTATGAATTACCGGAATACCTAAATCGTGTAACAAACCGGCAACAAAGGCTTCCCCACCAATTCTAAAACCAAGGTCTTCAGCAATTCTTTTCGAAGCATTACCGGTAATTAATGAGTGCATCCAAAATTCTTTTTGATCAAGATATTTGTCAGTTTTATTCTTGAACGATTCAATCATCGAAAGTGCAATTACAATATTTTTAATATCCTGATAACCGATAATAAGAATTGCAAAATCGATTGTAGTTACTTTACGAGGTAAGCCGTACAATGGGGAATTGGCAATCGATAAAATTTTTGTAGCCAATCCTTGGTCTTTGCCAATCATCGCACTTAATTTAGCAGTGTTTGTGGTTGGATTATCAAGCAAGCTTGATACTTCCATCATTACCTGAGACATTGCAGGTAAGTTGTAAACATTGGATAAAACCAATTTGGTTTTTTTCTGTTTTTGTTCTAAAGTTTGTTCGCTCATCGTTCCTACTCTTCTATTTGTTAAAAAATTAAAACTTCCGCTTGCTCTTTCAGCAATGGTTCGTATTTATCAATAAAATTATTTAAAAATTCTTCATTACCTATTTTTAATATATTAAAAATTTCTTTATCTAACACAATATCTGTATCCCAAAAATAATCTCCTATTTTAAGATTATTTAAAAGGTAATCGGCAAGATGCACAACAGATGTTAGTTCTCTAAAAATATTTTCTTGATTTGGGTCGTGATGATGTAAAACCGCTTCGGATAAAGACTCCGGCAAATTCCATTTATCAACAAGGAATTTCCCTATTTCGCAATGAGTAGCTCCCAAAACTTTTTTTTCTATTTCCAAATAAGTTCCTTCTCCGTTATTTACTCTGTCAATAATTTCCCCAAATTCGTCCGGGAAAAATTGAAAAATTAACGGCAAACCCAAATCGTGTAACAAACCGGAAGTAAACGCCTCGCCACTAAAAGAATAACCTAAATCGTCAGCAATTTTTTTTGATAAAAAAGCCGTTAGCACAGAATGTGTCCAATATTTCTTTTGATGGAATTTTTTACCGCTAATTTTTTTGAATGCTTCCATCATCGAAAGAGCAATTACAATATTTTTTATTTGATTAAAACCAAGTATAACAATTGCAAATTCAATTGTCGAAACTCTTCGCGGAATTCCAAACAACGGGGAATTTGCCACAGTTAAAATCTTGGTTACAAGCCCTTGGTCTTTCGAAACTATTTCCGCCAAATCCGTTGCACTTGCATTATGGTCGTACAAAATATTATTAACCTCAGCTAAAACTATTGGCATTGAAGGTAAATTATGTACATTTTCCAATAGTTCGAACACATTTTTTTTCTCTTTATTTGCCACTATTTTCAGCCTATTTTATTCAACAAACTTTTTTTTAGAATTTTCATCACTTTTGTATGAATTTGCGAAACTCTTGAAACTGTTATGTTTAAAATTTGTGCTATTTCCTTATAACTTAAATTCTCGTAATAGTAGAGTGAAATAATCAATCTATCACGTTCAGGAAGTTCCTTTATTGCTTCTATTAATAATTGTTTTTGTTCATTTTTGGTTACCACCTCATCCGGTGATGGTCCTCTTGAAGAAACAATTTCGTGAAGTGAATAACCATCATCACCGTTTGGAGTATTATCTAACGATACATTTGTATATCTTAAATTTCCGTTTTCATCATAATTATTACGCGGTTTAATTTGCAATTTTCTGATTTCATCAATAATCTTCCCTCTAATTCTTTGAATCGCATATGTTTCAAATTTTGTCCCGAACTCTGGATCAAAGCGGTCAATTGCTTCACTTAAACCTTCTATGCCAAACTGAAAATAATCTTTTTCTTCAACAACACTTAAATTAACAAATTTGCTATTGTGAATTACATAATGGACAAGATTCGTATAATTTTCCATTATTTTTTTCTTGATTTCAGGCGAAGGCTTTCTTTTAAATTCAAGCCAAAGTTCGTCGTTATTCTTCATTCTCGTTTTCCATAATCATTGCATCCTGTTGCTTAACAGCTTTATCGTAAATTGCTTTAGAAACGGCTTTTAAGAAAACAATAACAAGAATTCCGCTCATAAGAGTTACAATAACAAAAATAGCAAAAGCACGAATAAAAACATCTTCCAACGGAATATTTTGCTGACTAAATATCAACAAAGAAATAAAAAAAATCAATAATCCGAAATTTAATACTATTTTATGCATACGTCACGCATTTTTTTTCTTTTTATGAACAAAGAACATACCAATAAAAAAACGAATATTTAACCGAAAGTTCATTTTCATAAGTTTTTCCTTGCTCAATTAAAAACAACTGCATAATAATAACCAACCCTTTATTTATAAAAAAAATCCCCGATGCAGCTAATAAACAACACCGGGGATGAGGGTTAAGGGGAGTCTTTAATTAATATTCAAGTTCTGAATCTTTTGTAATTCTTTTCTTAAATACAATGTAAGACCACGCTTGGTAAACCAATACAAACGGGACTAAAATTCCAGCAACCCAAGTCATCACTGTTAAAGTATATGGGGAAGCCGAAGCATTGTAAATTGTTAAATTATATTCCGGACTTGTAGAAGAAATCATAAGATTAGGATAAAGTGTAAAGAAGGCGGTAATTGTAACGAAAACAATAGTTAAGGAAGTCATTACAAATGCCAAACCGTCTTTACCGGATTTCAAGTAAATTCCGGAAAGTATTAACGTAACAGCAGCAACAAGCGGAGGAATAAATGCAGCAACACCTTTTGCTCTGAAAATATCAACATAAAAATATGTTGCAAGAACAAATATTACAGCAAATACAACAGTAGGTAACCATAATTTTTGTGCAGTTTGTTTTACTCTTTCCAAAAAGTCACCGCCGATTTTCAATGACAAAAATACGGCACCATGATAGAGGAATAATAAAACAAACGTAACACCGCCAATTAATCCATAAAGATTAAGAAGATTAAAGAAGCCGCCTGTGTAAGTTTTGGTTGCGTCAATCGGAGTTCCTTTTAAAATATTGGCAACTGCAACTCCCCAAAGCAAAGCTGTGAGGAAGCTACCCAAGAAAATCATCCAATCCCAATTGTAACGCCATTTAAGCGAATCTTCTTTACTTCTATACTCGAAAGCAACTGCACGTACAATTAGTCCAACTAACATTAAAAATAGCGGTAGATAAAATCCACTGAAAAGTGTTGCATAAAAATGAGGGAAAGCGGCAAACGATGCACCGCCAGCAGTAAGTAGCCAGACTTCGTTACCGTCCCAATGTGGACCAATTGTATTTATAATCATTCTTCTTTCCGTATCGTCTTTAGCGAGAAACGGAAGCAACATTCCAACTCCGTAATCGAATCCTTCAAGGAAGAAGTATCCGATAAACAAAACCGTTATTAAAATAAACCATACTGTGTTCAAATCCATTTCATCCTCCTATGCTTCTCTTTTTAATGGTTCGTAATCTTGGTCCATATCTTTCTTTGCATATTTTTTCCACAATTGGACCGTAAAGACAATTAATATCGCATAGATGAGGGTAAATCCGAGAAGTGTAAACAAAGCTTCACCGCCTGAAACGGCTTTCGAGACACCTTGCTCGGTTTTCATCAATCCGAATACAATCCAAGGTTGGCGAGCAACCTCTGTAAAAATCCAACCGGTTGAAATTGCGATTGTAGGTAATCCGAGAGAATAGAAAATGATTTTAAGACCGCCCGGTTTGCATTCGAAATCGGGTTTTCTTGTTCTGAAATAAACAAGAAGTGCAATAAAGAGCATTAAGAAACCTGCACCAACCATAATACGGAACATCCAATAAGATGTAGCTACATCAGGAATATAATCGCCAGGTCCGTATTTTTGTTCATATTCTTTTTGAATATCATTAATTCCTCTTACTTCACCTTCAAAGGAATCGTATGCCAAGAAGCTTAAGAGGGTTGGGATTCTAATATCTACGCTGTTTCTTTTGTTATCTTGATCAACAATTGCAAACAAAGAAAGAGCTGCAGGGTTTTCGGTTTCCCAATGTGCTTCGCCGGCAGCCATTTTCATCGGTTGATGTTCAACCATATGTTGTGCTTGAAAGTGACCAATGGTAATTACAAGAATAATTCCAACTAAACCGACTGTTGCACCGAATTTCATAGATTTTTTGAAAGGTCCAATTTTTTCGGTTTTTTTCATCATATGCCAAGCACTAATTCCCATAATAAAGAATCCGGCTTGAGTTAAACCTGCTGTGAAAACGTGTGGGAATTGCAACCACAAATGCGGGTTACTAATTAAAGCACCAAAATCAACCATTTCGGCTCTTCCGTTACGAACAACATATCCCACCGGTTCTTGCATAAAAGAGTTTGCTGTAAGAATCCAAATTGCCGAAAGGTTAGAACCCAAAGCAACTAACCAAGCAAGTGCTGCGTGAGCTTTCGGAGAGAATTTGTTCCATCCGAAAATCCAAACACCGATAAATGTGGATTCCATATAAAAGGCAAGCAATGCTTCGATAGCTAACGGCGCGCCAAAAATATCACCCATAAAGCGAGCATATTCGGACCAGTTCATTCCGAATTGAAACTCTTGAACGATACCGGTAGCAACACCAATAGCAAAGTTAATTAGGAAAAGATTTCCCCAAAACTTTGCCATTTTACGATAATCTTCATCACCCGTTTTGGCATAAATAGTTTCCATAATTGCAATGGAAACGGTAAGTCCCAATGTAATAGGGACGAAAAAGAAGTGGTAAACTGTGGTAATAGCAAATTGCCAACGGGAGAGTACAAGTACATCCATTTAACCTCCTACCGTTTATTTTGTGTATTCAATGATTTAATTACAATCACCGTTAAATAACAACAATAAAGATAACAAAAAAATTATTTTATGAATAACAAAAAATAATACCTTATAACTGATTTAATAATATCTCTTTATCCTTTTTTATTGGCATTATTTTCTATTTCTTTAACAAAACTTTCTACATCATCTGGGGTTAAAACTATATTCTCTCCCATCGCTGTAAGTATGTAAACAAAATCGGAATAACGAGTTGCAAAAAATTTCATCATTCCAAAATTTTTACTACGGAATTTCCCAAAATATCCGAAAAATCCACCGGAGCCGAAAACTCTCATAATCCCGCCCATCTCTTCTTTCGATACAGGTTGAATTTTTTTGACATCCGAAATTTTAATTACATAAGATTTAATCGGACGCTTTATTATTATTTCATCGCTCGTAACAATATACTTTAACGGTCTGAACAAGTAAGGAACTACTAAAACCAAAAGCGGACTAACAAGAACTAAATCCAATACTACCGAATTCATTTTGCTTTGTATATCGGGCGATAAAAACAATTGACCAACAACAAAAACAATTAATATAAAACCTAAAATTGTAAATAGTTTCGAACGTTTGTCTAACGACGCTGAAAATTCTTTCATTGTTTGCTTCCTTTTCTTTGTTTACCAAAAACATAAGGAATTGCTTCAGCAATTGTTGAAATTGGAACAATTTTTAATCCTTCTTTAACAGGGTCTTTAATTTCGGTTAAATCTTTTTTGTTTTCTTTAGGAATCAAAACCGTTTTAATTCCGTAACGGCGAGCAGCAAGTAGTTTTTCGTTTAACCCGCCAATTGCAAGAATTTGACCTCGTAAAGTAATTTCGCCGGTCATTGCCACATCTGGTTTTGCTGGTTTTTTCGTCAGTGCCGAGTACATTGCCAAAGCCATTGTTATTCCAGCCGAAGGACCATCTTTTGGAATTGCACCTTCGGGTAAATGAATGTGAATTTCTTTTCCCTTGAAGGCAGTTTGTTTTATTCCCAAAGTTTTAGCATTAGAACGCAAGTAACTTAATGCCGCAAGAGCAGATTCCTTCATCACGTCGCCAAGTTGTCCGGTTAGTGTAAGTTTTTCTTGTCCGGGCATTACTGTTGCTTCAACGTTTAGTATTTCGCCACCGACGCTTGTCCAAGCAAGTCCTGTAACCGAACCGACTTGTCCTTTCTTTTCCCGTTTATGCAAACGGAAACGAGGAACACCAAGGTATTCTTCAATTTTATTTTTATCTACCTTAAATTCTTTCTTTTTAGTTTTCGATTTGTTTAATCCTTTTTCAACAATATCTTTTGCAAGTTTGCGTAACACTGTCGCTATTTCTCTTTCAAGATTTCTTACGCCCGCTTCGCGTGTGTATTCTGTAATTATTTTAGAAATAATTTCATCGGGAATAATAACATTGAATTTATCCAACCCGTGCATTTTCAGTTGTTTGGGAATAATGTGTCTTTTGGCAATTTCGATTTTTTCAAACTCAAGGTAGCCCGGAAGTTCGATAATCTCCATTCTATCTTGTAAAGGCAAAGGAATATTGTAACGAACATTTGCCGTTGTAATAAACATTACTTGGGAAAGATCGTAATCTACTTCGAGATAATGATCGTTAAATGCGTGATTTTGTTCGGGATCAAGAACTTCCAACATTGCGGAAGAAGGATCGCCGCGGAAATCCATGCTCATCTTATCAATTTCGTCCAATAAAATCACGGGATTCGTAGTTCCCGCTTTCTTCATCGATTGAATTATCTTGCCCGGAAGCGAACCAATGTAAGTACGTCTGTGACCACGAATTTCCGCTTCGTCGCGAACACCGCCAAGACTTATTCGCACAAATTTTCTTCCCAATGCTCGTGCAATGGATTTGCCGAGCGATGTTTTTCCAACTCCGGGAGGACCAACAAAACAAAGTATTTGCCCGCGTAAATTTTTAACCAAATTCAAAACGGCAATATGTTCGATAATTCTATCTTTAGGTTTTTCTAACCCGTAATGATCTTCATCGAGAATCTTTTTAACACTACCGATTTCCAAGTTATCTTTGGTTTTCTTGTACCAAGGAATGTCAACTAACCAATCAAGATAATTTCTAATTACAGTTGCCTCCGGTGAATTTAGCGGAGTTCTCAAAAGCTTATCGAGTTCCTCAAATGCTTTTTCCTCAACATTTTCGGGCATTCGAGCCTTTTTGATTTTCTCACGAAGCTTTGCAATTTCAGGCGGTTCGTCGCCTTCTTCACCAAGCTCTTCGCGTAAAATTCTTATTTGCTCTTGAATAATAAACCGTCTTTGCGATTTCGAAATATTTTCGTGTACCTTCTTTTCAATCTCTTTTTCAATCTGCAAAATCTGAAGTTCGGAATTAAGAATTTTAATTACTTCAAGGAATTGTTCTTCAAGATTTTCCTTTTCCAAAATTTTATGTTTTTCTGCAATCGGTTTATTTAAATTCGCTGCTACATAAAATAATCTTCTATCCAATTCTTTTATATTTTGAAATGCCGCTTGAACTTCCGGCGGTATGTTTTTGTTAACTTCTGTGTATTCCTTAAAAAGCTCGGACATCCTTTTATTTAAGGCTTGTAATTTGGGCTCGTCCTCAATTAAAGGAATAAAATAACGGATTTTAGCTTTAAAAAAATTGTCGTTTTTAATAAATCTTTGAATTTTCCCGGGAATAATTCCATCAATAAGAATTTTTAATAATCCATTAGGAAGTTTCAGTACTTGAATTATTCGGGCAATCGTTCCTTCTCTGTATAAATCATCATATTTAGGCTCTTCAATAGAAGCATCTTTTTGAGAAGTAATAAAAATAAATTTATCGGATTCTAACGCGAAGTTTGCTGCATTAATCGATTGTTCACGCCCGACAAGAACAGGAAAAATCATATACGGAAAAATAATTGTATCCCTTACAGGTAGTACTGGTAATACTTCCGGTATTTGATTTACAATTTCGTAATCAACAGCTGAAAATTCATTTTTGTTCATAACTTAATATCATCTTTTTTTAGAAAATCAGGAATTAGAATAACTTAAAACACGACTTTGTAAATTACAAAATATTTTTTGTTCCGTGAGATAAATAATCGAAAAATCAATTTTAATTAGCGAAAAATATCTTCCTTCAAAATTCCGGCTTTTGTAAAAGAAATCTTAAAAGTAAATAATATTGTAAGTAAAACACTGGAAATAGTACTAACGGCAATTGCAAGCATAATCATTATTTGATATTTAACAGCAACTTGTAAATCGGCACCACCGAGGATTACGCCCGTCATCATTCCGGGTAAAGCAACAATTCCAACTGTGGACATAGAAGCAAACGTTGGGCGAAGTGCCAACTGTACAGCATTTCGCAAATATGGCATTACCGATTCGTGTAAACTTGCCCCAAGTGAAAGAGTATATAAAAATCGTTTGTTTTCGTTACGAATATCTTTATAAAAAGATGAAATTCCCACGATATTTCCCCTTAATGAGTTTCCGAGTAACATTCCGGCAAGAATAATCAAATATTTTGCTTCAAAAACATTTTGAATTTGTAGAACAAATCCATTTAAAAACAAAACAATAAAAAATGTAACTACTGCAAAAGAAACAAATGCGGGAAAAACTATTCTACCAGCTTTTAAATCGGAATTTTTAACGGTAGAAAGAACTGCAACCAAAATCATTACCAAAATCCAAGCAACATTAACAAACGGATTATTTAGTGTAAATAAGTATTTAAGAAAAAGCCCAATTAAAATAAGTTGCACGGTCATTCTAAAAACAGAAACGGAAAGGTCTTTCAGTAAATTAAGCTTGAAATAATAATTAAAAACAAGCGGAATAATCAGTAGCAAAAACGAAATAGCTAAACCGTCGTACGTAATATTTAACGCACCCATTTTTTATTCTCCAAATCAAAAACATTAAACGAAGTTTGGTTAAGCCAAATATCGTCGTGCGAAATTACAATAATTGTTTTATTCTCGAATGAGGAAAAATATTCAACCACCATTTTCTTTAATTTATTATCTAACGCAGAAGTAGGTTCGTCTAAAAGATAAATTTCTCTGTTTAGTAAAATTGCTGTAATTAACGCAAGCCTTTGTTTTTCACCACCGGAAAGTAAATCGATTTTTTCGTTAAATATTTTTTCGTCCAACTGAAAAAAATTGAATTTTTCGAGAATTCTTTTTTTTGAAAAATCAATACTTTTATTTGCCTTTAACGACGCAACATAATCAAACCACTCCGCTACAGTTAAGTTTTGCAAACTAACAGATTGATCGACATAAGCAATCTTTTTTCGTATTTCCCAAATATTTTCCTCTGTAATTTTTTCATTATTAAATAGAACGTCACCGGAATCCGGCTTGTAAAACCCGAGCAAGATAGAAAACAATGTCGATTTTCCGTAACCGGATTTGCCTACAATCAATACTTTCGAATTTCTTTTAATTTCAAGATTAAGTTTTCCGAAAAGATCTTCCCCTCGATATATTACTGAAATGTTTTTGTATTCAATCATTTACAATTTTAAATGTTTGGAAATAAAAAAACCCCGCACAAAACGGGGCTTAACTAAACCTTAAGAAATCTTTATTTTTTCTCTGCACCGGTTTTGTTGTCAGTTGCGTTCATATTGCCGGTAGAGTTTGTTGCTTTGTTTTCGTTTCCGGGTAAAATATTTTGAGGCAATGCCGGTGTTGTGGGCACTTGCTGTGCAGCAGCCTTTTGAATAATACTTTCGCGTTCGGCTTTTGAAGTTTGTCCGGGCAAAAAGAAAAGATTTATTACCAATGCAATAACCAGTAAACCTCCACCGAGCCACCAAGATAATTTACTTAAAGCATCCGCTGCTCTTCTTGTTCCGAATGTAGCGGAAATAGATGAACCACCGAAAGTACCGGAAAGTCCGTCCCCCTTGCTCGATTGTAATAAAACCACTACAATCAAGAGCAAAGCCATTAAAACACCAATTATCATTAAAAATGTGTACATTCAATTCTCCAAATTTAATTTGTAGCGGGGGAGGGATTCGAACCCCCGACACGCGGATTATGATTCCGCTGCTCTAACCAACTGAGCTACCCCGCCAATCAAAAAACGAACTCAAAATATAATAATGTTTTTTTTTCTTTTCAAGGAAAAAACTTTTTTGGATTGTCTGGTAAAAATTTTCTACGAAACATATTTTTGAAATTTATTCATATTTTTCATATATTTGTTTTCTTGAAAATGCCCCAATAAAGGGGCATTTTTATTTAATTCGAGTTAAAATGAATAAGAAAGAAGTCATAGAAAACAAAGTCAAGGAAATTCTCGAAGAGAAAAATTTCCTTTTAATTGATTTTGTTTGGCGAGGTTCCGAACAACAGCCTGTGCTTGAAATATTTATCGACGGAGAAAAAAGTATAACGGTTGACGATTGTTATTCGGTTTCCCGCAAATTGGAACAATTTATTGATGAAGAAAATATTTTAAGAAAGTACAGACTCGACGTTTCTTCTCCAGGAGTAGATAGACCTTTAAAATACTTGAAGCAATATTTCAAGCATATCGGAAGGGACTTTGAAGTTCATTTTCTCGAAGAAAACAATGAAAAATCTTTCAAAGGTAAATTAGTTGAAATTAAGGACGATTTGTTAATATTCGAAAAACAAGGGAAAATGAAAGAACAAATCGGAATAAATTATTCTCACATAGTTAAAGCAAAAGTTTTAATTTCTTTTTGAACGGAGGAAAGTAAAAAATGAATAGTACCCAAATCGTAGAAGCATTCGCACAAATGGCACGCGAAAAAAATTTGGATAAAGATGTGCTTGCCGGCATTCTCGAAGAGGTTTTCGGTATTTTGATGAAAAAGAAATACGGACAAGATGCGAATTTCGAAATAATAGTAAATATGGAAAAAGGAAATATTGAAATCTTTTTGGAAAAAGAAATTGTAGAAGAAGTGGAAAATCCGGAAACCGAAATAAGTATTGAAGAAATTGAAAAAATGGGCAACGAAGACGAGCTTGAAGTTGGTGATGTTTACGTTGAAGAAATTCCTATCGAGTCTTTTGAAAGAAGATTAATCAATCTTCTCAAACAATCTCTTAATCAAAAAATTCGTGAAGTAGAAAAAATTATTATTTACAAAGAATATTCCGGAATGATTGGGGAAATTATTTTAGGCGATATTTATCAGGTACGGAAAAACGATTTGTTAATTAATCATAATAAACACGAATTGCTACTTCCCCGTTCCGAACAAATTCCGCGTGAACGCTATCGCAAAGGCGATACAATTAGAGCGGTGGTAAAAGAAGTTAAGAAAACTTCTCACGGACCTGTTATCATTATTTCGCGTGCGGATAATATGTTTCTACGTAGATTATTTGAAATTGAAATTCCTGAAATTTACGATGGTATCATCGAAATAAAAGGCATTGCCCGCGAACCCGGGGAAAGGGCCAAAGTTGCAGTGCAATCCCAAGACCCGAGAATTGACGCCGTTGGTGCTTGTGTTGGAATGAAGGGAGTTAGAATTCATGCTATTGTTCGTGAATTGAACAATGAAAATATTGATGTAATTAACTATTCCGATGACCCGATTGAATACATTACACGTGCACTCGGTTCGGTTAAACTTAAAGCAATTGAAGTAAATGAAGACGAAAAGAAATGCACGGTTTGGGCAGACCCTAAAGAGGTTTCGCTTATAGTAGGACGCAATGGCGTTAATATTCGACTTGCAATGAAATTAACCGGTTACGATATTGAAGTTATTCGCGAAGAAAAAGAAATTGAATACGAAGACGACATTGAACTTGTTGAACTACGTGAAGAACTCGGCGACGAAATTGTGGACTTGCTTATCGAAAACCGATTCGATACCGCTGTTGAAGTTATTACTGCCGGAGTTGATGAACTTTCGGTAATTGAAGGTTTGGATGAAGAAAAAGCAAAAGAAATTATTGAAATTCTAAAAGACCAATTTGAAGAGGAATAAAAAGAAGGTTATATAATGGCCGGAAAAACAAAGAAAACAAGAATTTACAAATTTGCATCACAGTATAACCTTAGCGTAGAAGAAATAATTAAATTTCTAAATTCCAAAGGGTTTACAAGCGTAAAATCCAAAATGTCAATTTTGGATGATCAGATGACTGAGCTTTTACGCGAAAAATATAAACGGGAAATTGAACGTGCCGAAAAAAAATACAAGAAAATAGAAGAGTTAAAAGGCACAAAACGAACAACCGAAAATAAAGTCGAAGAACAAGTTCAAGAACCTGTGCCAGAGACTCCAACAGAAGTTGAAGAAACGCCTGTTAAGCCTGAACCAGAGCCGGAAGTAAAAGAGGAAACTGTTGAAGAGGAGAAGGCTGAAGAAATCAATGTTGAAGAAACCAAAGAAGTTGAACAAGCAAAAGAAGAAACTCCGACAGAAACAGAAGAAAATTTAGAAGAAACGGAAGAAGAAACAGAAAGTAAAGATAAATTTTTAACCGAATCGGAAAAAGAAATTGAAAAAACAAGTGGTCCGAAAGTTCTTGGCAAAATAGAGATTGAAGACGTAAAGAAAAAAAAGAAAAGACGCTCACGGAAAAAATCGAAAAAAGAAGAGAAAAAAGAAAAAACTACCGAAGCAGAGCAAACCGCAAAGGAAGAAAAATCTGTTGCACAAACTGAAATACCTACGGATATTCAACCCGAAACAACAGAGAGCAAAAGCAAAAAGAAAAAGAAAAAATTAAAAGCGAAAAAACGTAAAAAAGCATCTGCCGAAGAAGAAGAAAAAATTGGTAAGAAAAGAAAGAAATCAAAAAAATTCGAAATAGATAAACGTGAAGTTGAAATTGCAATCAAAAAAACATTACTTGCCGAAGACGAAACTCATCTTGCCGAAAGGTCGCAATTAAGAAAGAAAAAACGTAAAGAAAAACAACAGAAACAAGAAGAAATTCTTGAGCAAAAAGAACGCGAAGAAAAAATTCTAAAAGTAACCGAATTTATTTCCGTTGGCGATTTGGCGGCATTAATGAATGTAAATGCAAATGAAGTTATCGCCAAACTTTTTGCAATGGGAATGATGGTTACCATTAATCAACGTCTCGATTTCGAAACAATTCAATTGGTTGCGGACGAATTCGGTTTTGAAGTTGAATTGCAAGAAGAACTTGTAACCGACGCACTCGAAGATACCGAAGATCCGCCGGAAACATTAAAACCGCGTCCACCTGTAGTTACAATTATGGGACACGTCGATCACGGGAAAACTTCACTTTTGGATTACATCCGAAGAACAAATGTTGTTGCAGGTGAAGCGGGCGGTATTACACAACATATTGGTGCTTACCACGTCGAAGTTGAATCGGGCGGAGAAAAAAGATACATCACATTTTTAGATACGCCTGGACACGAAGCATTTACGGCAATGCGTGCAAGAGGGGCGCAAGTAACGGATATTGTTGTTTTAATTGTTGCCGCCGACGACGCAGTTATGCCTCAAACAATAGAAGCAATTAATCACGCACAATCGGCCGGTGTTCCGATTATTGTTGCAATAAATAAAATAGACAAACCGAATGCAAACATCGAAAAAATTAAACAGC
The DNA here is from genome assembly GCA_964477915.1 of uncultured Melioribacter sp. GTDB lineage: Bacteria > Bacteroidota > Ignavibacteria > Ignavibacteriales > Melioribacteraceae > WGAL01. The sequence continues at coordinate 22,809 of CAYZGB010000010.1, forward strand.
AACTTGCCGAACGCAATGTGCTTATTGAAGAATGGGGCGGGAAATACCAAAGCGTAGAAATTTCCGCTAAAAAAGGAACAAACGTAGATTTGCTTTTGGAGAAAATTCTTCTCGAAGCGGATATGCTCGAATTAAAAGCAAATCCCGATAGAAAAGCACGCGGCGCAATTATCGAGGCAAAATTGGATAAAGGTCGTGGAGTTGTAGCAACCGTGCTCGTGCAAAAAGGAACGCTGCACGTTGGCGAACCTTTTGTTGCCGGAATTTATTCGGGACGCGTACGCTCGATGACCGACGAACGCGGAAAGAAAATTAAAGAAGCAGGCCCATCAATTCCGGCGGTAGTTACCGGATTTGAAGGCGTACCGCAAGCAGGTGATCAATTTGTTGTTGTCGAATCCGAAAAACAAGCGCACGAAATTGCTTCGAAACGCCAACAAATAAAACGCGAACAAGAACAACGCAAATTGGCAAAACTTACGCTCGACGATTTGGCTCGTAAAATTAGCGAAGGCGAAGAAGTTCGCGAATTGCCTATTATTATTAAAGGCGACGTTGACGGCTCGGTTGAAGCACTTGCCGATTCGTTCCTTAAACTTTCGAATGACGAAGTTAAGGTTGCTATTGTTCACAAAGGAGTTGGTGCAATTTCCGAAAGCGACGTTCTTTTGGCATCGGCATCAAAGGCTATTATTATCGGCTTCCACGTGCGTCCTCACTTAAACGCACGTAAACTTGCCGAAAACGAGCACGTAGAAATTCGTCTTTACAACGTAATTTACGATGCAATAGAAGAAGTTAAATCCGCACTCGAAGGAATGCTTAAACCGATTGTTTCCGAAGAAACAACCGGAACAGTTGAAGTTCGCGAAGTATTTAAAGTGCCGAAAGTTGGAACCGTTGCAGGTTGCTACGTTCAAGACGGCAAAATTACACGGCACGATAAAGTTCGCCTTTTCCGTAACGGAATTAAAATTTACGAAGGCGATATTGCATCGCTCAAACGCTTTAAGGACGACGTAAAAGAAGTTGTTGCCGGATACGAATGCGGTTTGAGTATTGCAAACTTCAACGATATTAAAGTCGGTGATACAATTGAAGCGTTTCATCTTGTGGAAACTAAAAAGAAACTTGACTGATGAGCATCAGAACCAAAAGAGTAGCCAAGTTAATACAAGAAGAATTAAGTTACGTTTTTTTGCGTGAACTTAACGAACCGGAATTGCAATTTGTTACAATTACCGAAGTTAAAGTTACGCCCGATTTGAAAATTGCAAGAATTTATTTTACTACTATAAATAAAGAAGACCGTGAAACGGCAAGTGCAATAATAGAAGAACTTAAACCTTTGATTAGGAAAGAACTTGCAAGACGCGTACGTAATTTGCGGTTTATTCCCGAGCTTGAATTTTATTTGGATACATCGCTCGATTATGCCGAAAAAATAGAATCGCTCTTTGACAAAATTCACGAAGAAGAGAAAAAAATTCACGGAGAAAAATCAGAAGAAAATTCCGCCGAAGAAGAAAGTACCGATGAACAATAATTTACAAGTATTGACGAAAAAGACTGATTTTTCAATAGATAGAGAAAATGGCGGATTTGTTTTAATCGATAAATATGCGGATTGGACTTCGTTCGACGTAGTAAACAAGTTACGCCGCTTATTGAAGATTAAGAAAATCGGACATTCGGGAACGCTCGATCCGTTTGCTACGGGACTTTTGATTATCGCATACGGAAAAATGACAAAGCGACTGAGTGAATTTCAGAATGGCGATAAAGAATACACCGGAACAATTTATCTCGGAAAATCAACGCTTTCGTTCGATGGCGAAACGGAAGTTGTAAGCGAACGTTCCCCCGAAAATATTGACGAAGAGAAAATTTTTGCCGTGCGGGATAAATTGCTTGCAAGCGAAGAACAAATTCCGCCGATGTATTCGGCAAAAAAATACAAAGGGAAAGCCCTTTACAAATACGCACGGAAAGGTAAAGAAGTTGAACGCGAGCCTGTAAAAATTAAAATTTACGAATTTGAAATTACTCGCATTGAATTGCCCGAAGTGGATTTTAGAATTCGTGTTTCGAAAGGAACTTACATTCGTGTAATTGCAAATGATTTTGGCAAAATGCTCGGTTGCGGCGGTTACCTTAAAACATTACGCCGAACTGCAATTGATAAATACAAAGTTGAAGATGCTTTTACAATTGATGAATTTACCGAAAAATTAAAAGAAAATGAAAGTTTATTATAATCCTGCACATATTGTAAAAAAGAAAAAGACGGTTATTACAATCGGAACTTTTGACGGTGTACATCTCGGACACCGAAAAATATTGGACGAAGTAACACGTTACGCAAAAAACATAAACGGCAGAAGCCTTGTAATTACGTTTAGTCCGCATCCGCGTTTTGTTGTTAATCCCGATATGAAATTCGAATTGCTTACGACAATTGACGAAAAAATGGAGCAATTCGAAAAAGCCGGAATTGATTTGGCTTTGGTAATTAATTTTACCAAAGAGTTTTCGGAATTATCTTATCGGGATTTTATCGAAAAAATCATTTGCGACGAAATTGGCGTAACACATTTTGTAATTGGTTACGACCACAAGTTTGGGAAAAACCGAAGCGGTGATATTTCGAAGCTGAATGAATTTGCCGAAAAATGTCAATATTCCGTTTCTTCGGTAGATGGAGTTACAATTAACGGAGAAGTAATCAGCAGTACTAAAATCCGTAATTTGCTTTACGAAGGAAACATTGTAAAGGCAAATCATTTCCTCGGATACAATTATTCTTTTTGGGGAAAGGTTGTCAGAGGTTCGCAGCGTGGAAGAACGCTTGGATTTCCAACGGCAAACATAAAACCGGAAAAGGATAAATTAATTCCCGCTAACGGGGTTTATGCTGTAAAGGTTACAGTAAAAGAGCGTGAATTTTTTGGCTTGATGAATATTGGAAATCGTCCTACTTTTGAAAATTTAAATCAAAAAATTATAGAAGTTTATATTTTGGATTTTAACGAAAATATTTATTCGCAAATAATCAAAACGGAAATATTAGGAAGACTACGGGAAGAAAAGAAATTTATTACAAAAGAAGCATTGCTAAATCAAATTAACGAAGATTTACAGAATGCTAAAAAGTTTTTTATCAATAAATAATTTAATTAATTAACGCCGGTTAATTCTGGCGTTACATTGTATCATTAAAAAAGGAGTTATACTTATGCCAATTACAAAAGAAGACAAATTGGAAATCGTAAAAAAATTCGGTGAAAACGAAAAAGACACCGGAAAACCCGAAGTCCAAATTGCGATTCTTACGGCAAGAATCAATCACTTAACAAAACATTTTTCCGAACACAAAAAAGACCATGCATCGCGTCGCGGTTTGTTAAAAATGGTTGGGAAAAGAAGAAAATTGTTAAGATACTTGGCAAACGTTGATATCGAACGTTACAGAGCCGTAATTAAAGAACTTAATCTTAGAAAATAAGGGGAATATTAATGGTTTACAGAAAAGAAGTAGAAATAGGCGGAAAACCTTTCGTAATAGAAACGGGAAAACTCGCCAAACAAGCAAACGGCGCGGTAATGATTTCTTACGGCGATACGATGATTTTAGTAACAGCTGTTGCATCTTCGGACGTAAGAGACGACATAGATTTCTTTCCGCTTTCGGTAGAATACCGCGAACGTGCTTTTGCCGCGGGTAAAATTCCGGGCGGATTTTTTAAACGCGAAGGTCGCCCGACGGAAAAAGAAATTTTAAGTGCCCGCTTAATCGATAGACCAATTCGTCCGCTTTTCCCCGAAAATTACAGAAACGACACACAAATTGCGGCGTTTGTTTATTCCTACGATGGCGAACACGATGCCGATGTTCTCGGTGCAGTTGGTGCATCTGCTGCTCTAACAATTTCGGATATTCCGTTTTTCGGTCCGATTGCCGAAGTTCGAGTAACAAGAGTAAATGGCGAATTTATTGTTAATCCTTCCGAAAGCCAAATAGAACAAGGCGATATGGAACTTGTGGTTGCCGGAAGTTCGGATTCGGTAATGATGGTAGAAGGCGAAGCAAAAGAAGTAAGCGAAAGCGATCTTTTGGATGCACTGAAATTTGCACACGAAGAAATCAAAAAGCTTATCGATATTCAGTTGGAATTAAGAGAACTTTGCGGCAAACCGAAAATGGAAGTGCCGGAAAAGGAAATTCCCGAAGAAATTTACAACGACGTTAAAGAACTTGCTTACGAAGAATACAAAACACTTGTTGCAACGGTTTTAACAAAAGAAGAACGCAGCAAGAAAAACAAAGAGTTGAACGAACGTGTTCAGGAAGCGTTGGCGGAAAAATATCCCGAGCAAGAAAAAATTATCGGCGAAATTCTTCACGATATGGAAAAGGAATTGATGCGTAAAAGAATTTTAACCGAAGGAAAACGTTTGGACGGAAGAACAACTACGGAAATTCGTCCGATTACTTGCGAAGTTGGGGTTTTGCCACGCACTCACGGTTCGGCTTTGTTTACTCGCGGCGAAACTCAAAGTTTGATGACACTTACTTTGGGAAGCAAACGCGACGAACAAATAATTGACGGATTGCAGGAAGAATACAGCAAACGATTTATGTTGCACTACAATTTTCCGCCGTTTTCTGTTGGCGAAACCGGACGCTACGGAAGTCCCGGACGCCGCGAAATCGGACACGGAAATCTTGCCGAACGTGCACTTAAATTTGTTATTCCGCCCGAAGGACAATTCCCTTACACAATTCGTTTGAATTCCGATATTTTGGAATCTAACGGTTCTTCATCTATGGCAACGGTTTGTTCCGGTTCGCTTGCTTTGATGGATGCCGGAGTTCCGGTAAGCAAACCTATTGCGGGAATTGCAATGGGCTTGATTAAAGAAGACGACGAATACGCAATACTTTCCGATATTTTGGGCAACGAGGATCACCTCGGCGATATGGATTTTAAGGTTGCCGGTTCCGCCGAAGGAATTACGGCTTTCCAAATGGATATTAAAATCCAAGGAATTTCCTACGAAATTATGGAAAAGGCTCTTGCCCAAGCAAAAGAGGGAAGATTGCACATTTTGAATATTATGAGCCAAACTATTTCCGAACCAAGAGCACAGCTTTCTCCATACGCTCCGGTAATAGATCAAATGAAAATCGATACCGATAAAATCGGTGCAATTATTGGTCCCGGCGGAAAAGTGGTTCAGAAAATTCAAAAGGATTACGGCGTGGAAATTGTAATCGACGAAGACGGAACAATTAATATTTCCGCACCGCAAGCCGAAGCAGCAAGAGAAGCAAAATCTTTTATTCGTTCGCTAATTGAAGAACCGGAAATCGGAAAAACTTACGAAGGCACTGTAAAACGCGTAATGGAATACGGGGCTTTCGTTGAAATTCTTCCTGGAAAAGAAGGCTTGTTACACGTATCGAATATCGATTACAAGCGCGTTGAAAAAGTTTCGGATTACTTAAAAGAAGGCGACAAAGTTCAAGTAAAATTAATCAAAATAGAAAATGGAAAAATGAGCCTTTCCCGAAAAGCTTTGCTTGAACGTCCGCCACGCAAACACGATAAAAATACAAATTAAAATCTCATTCTTTTTTAATAAACGGGAACACTTATATTCAAAGGTGTTCCCTTTTTTTTAATCAAAAAGCGAAAGAAACCGGGGATTTGTTAATAGGGAAATATAATATTGAAGATAAATTAATTCTTGCTCCAATGGCGGAAATTACCGATAAACCTTTCCGCGAAATGGCAAAAAAACACGGGGCTGGATTAACCTTTACACAAATGATTAGTGCAAAAGGTGTTGTTTATTCCGAATTCAAAACACTTCGTAAAATTGCATTTTCAAAAGACGAATTACCAATTGGTGTTCAAATACTTGGTTGCGAGCCGAGTTGCATTGCCGAATCCGTTAAAGAAATAGTAAAATATTCACCTTCGGTAATTGACCTTAATGCCGGTTGTCCAGTTAAAAAAATCACAAAATTGGGTTTTGGGACAGCACTTTTGGATAAACCGAAAAAATTGGGCGAAATAGTTTACAAAATGAAAAAAAACGCCGGCAATATTCCCGTTTCCGTAAAAATGAGATTGGGAAACAAAACAAATAATGCTCTTGAAATATCTAAAATTGTTGAAGATAACGGTGCGGATTATATTGTAATTCATCCGAAATTAGGAACACAATCGAGCGAAATAAAGCCGAATTGGGAATGGATTAAAAAAGTAAAAGAAAACGTTAAAATTCCCGTCGTGGGTAATGGCTTTGTTTTTACCGCCGAAGATGCAATTGAAATGAAAAAACAAACCGGTTGCGATGCCGTAATGGTTTCGCGAGGTGCAATTGGCAATCCGTTTATTTTTTCGCGTTACTTAAAACTTACAAAAGGTGAAAATGCTCAATTTCCGAACGTTGAAGATGTTTATTCCAATTTGCTTGAACATATCGAAAAAATTAAAATCGAATACGGGAAAAATATAATCGGATTGCATAATGCAAAGAAGCATATTATTTGGTATTTTAAATATTTAAATGGAATAAATTGGTTAATTCCCAAAGTTCTTAATTCTAAAAGTTGCAATGAGTTATTTAATGTTATTGATGAGCATTACAAGAAATTAATGAAAAACGAGTATCCTCAATCAGATACTGAAAGTATAAAAAGGAAATTTCGGAAAAGGATACTTTTCTGGTTACTAAATTAAACTAACATTGAGATATGTATTTTTTTGAAGGAATTGTAGTAAAAAAGTTGGGAGACGAATGGCAAAAGAGATTTTAATAAATTCATCCGCTTTTCAAAATAGAGTAGCAATTACCGAAGACGGTGTTCTTATAGATTATTTTATTGACCACATCGAAAAAAGAAGAATGGTGGGAAATATTTATCTTGGACGCGTTGCAAGAATATTGCCCGGCATTCGTGCGGTTTTTATCGATATTGGAATGAAACACGATGCTTTTCTTCATTTTGCCGATATTGACAAAGGAAACGAACAAGCAAATAATCTGTTTGAGGAAGACGAAGGAGACGACGAAGAAAATCAAGGGGAAAGAGAAAAATTTAATTTTATTTATGAAAAACCGCGTCTCGAAATTCGCAACGGACACGAATATCCTACACTGAAAAAAGGGCAGAAAGTAATTATTCAAATAATTAAAGAACCTGTAAAAGGCAAAGGTGTTCGTGTAAGTTCCTCGCCTTCGATTGCCGGTAGATTTTGCGTTCTTATTCCGTTTGAACATAGAATTGGTGTTTCGAAAAAAATCGGAGATTTCCGCGAAAGAAAACGCTTACGTAGAATTGCACGTAAACATTTGCCTGAAAATTTCGGACTGATTGTGCGAACCGCTGCAAAAGGACAAGATGAAGAAACAATTAAAGCCGATATTAAATATTTAATGAATGTTTGGCGAGATGTTGAAAAACACGCAAAAGAAAAGAAACCGCCTGCTCTTTTGTACAGAGATTTAAGCACAACCACAAGCGTTATTCGTGATTTGTTTACACAAGACGTAACAAAAATTTATGTTGATTCGCGTAAACTTTATCGTGAAATTCGTGATTACGTTCGTTCGGTTCAACCCGAACAAGCAGATAAAGTTGTTTATTATAAAAGTAGCACAACTATTTTTGAAGATTTTCAAATTGAAAATCAAATTCAAACGCTTTTTAGTAGAAAAGTTAATTTGCCGAGCGGCGGACACATAGTTATTGAACATACCGAAGCAATGACTGTAATAGATGTTAACAGCGGGAAATATGCAAAAAAACGAGAGCAGGAAGCAAATTCGCTTAAAACCGATTTGGAAGCCTCGCGGGAAATTGTCCG
>CAYZGB010000011.1:0-28015 GCA_964477915.1 uncultured Melioribacter sp.
TTAATAATTGAAGCTTTATTTGATTTTTTTCTTTATTATAATTATCTTAATAAAAGATTAAGGGTTCTTTTACATTTTGCTCGTTTTCCTTTCGTAATTACAAAAAAAAAGAAGAAAATCCAATTAATTAAATAACCAATTTCATTCACAAAAAGGAGTAGTTATGAAACGCTTGTTTACTTTCTTTTTTGCTTTGTTCTTTATCGCTTCTTTTTCCTCACAATCTTTCGCCCAAGATAAGGCGGAGATAGAATACCTCGTTAAACAATACAAAAGCGGGGTTAAACTCTCCGATAGCGAGATGAAACTTATTGAACCTTTAATCTCGGCACCTAATCAAAATACTGTTCCAAATCCTCCTTCTAACCCTAAAGGAGCATTAAGCGAAGGGTTTGAGGACTGGCCTCCTTCGGACTGGACAATAGTTCAAGGTCCCGATTCTCCCACTAACGACATTATTCAATCTTCGGAAGAAGCACATACCGGTACTTATTCGGCAAGGTTTTCTTCTTATTCAAGTGCTTCGGGTTACGATGAATACCTTATTACTCCGCAACTCAATGTAACTTCCGGTGATCAAACGTTCAGTTTTTGGTATAAGCGATATTCTTACGGAAGCGAAGTTTTTAGAGTTGGTTGGTCTTCAACCGGAACAAATGTAAACACTGATTTTACTTGGGGCCCCGAGATATCTGATGCTTCAACTACTTGGCAGCAATATATTAAAACCGATATTCCTGTTGGTACTAAATACATTGCTATACATTATTATAGCGATTATCAATATTATTTATATGTTGATGATGTGGCGGGACCCGCAGTTTACACATCTTCCACTCAGCCCGATGCTCCTTCCAATCCCAACCCTGCCGACGGCGCAACCGATGTTGCAATTTCGGGTACATTAACTTGGGATTTCGGTGCAAATACCGATTCTTACGATTTATGGTTCGGTGAAAGCGGTAATATGACAAAGGTTGTTGATAATGCTTCTACTTCCGGAGGTTCGGGAAGTTATTCTTATACAGCTGATTATGCTAAAAATTACCAATGGCAGGTAATCGCCAAAAACAGTTCCACTGGAGAAACTACAAACGGTCCCGTATGGAGTTTTTCCACTCCACTGTTAGGTCCTGATATGTATAGAATAGGTAACGGAACTTATACTGGGAAACACTTACCAATTGAACCTTATTATGGTTATACATATTCACAATCATTATATTTTGCTACTGACTTTGGTTCAGTTGGGTCCAATAAACGAATTTCCAAAATTTACTTTAACTATTCCAAATCTTCGTCTGGTAATCATGATGCAGACGATTGGGTGATTTATATTGGAACGACAAATTCAACTGAAATAACAGATTGGATTGATGTTACCACACTTACAAAAGTTTTTGACGGCAATTCGGGATACGGAGATATTACCCCGGGAGACGGTTGGATGGAGATTACGCTTGATACACCTTTTAATTACGACCCGAGTACGGACGGAAACCTTATTGTAGCTGTTGACGAAAACACTCCTGGTTACACTTCAAGCAACGATGAATTTTACTGCGACCAAAATACCTCTAAAGCAAATGTAAGTATTTATAAATACAGCGATAGCGATAATCCTGACCCTTCTTCCCCTCCGGCAGGTACAGCAACAGCTTATTTCCCTAATATTATTTTTAGATTTGAAGATATTCCTTCAGAACCTCAATTTTCGGTTAATCCCGAATCGTATGATTATGGAACAGTTTATCTTGGTGAATCATCTACCGAACAAACATTTACCGTTACAAATACAGGACTAGAAACATTGACGATAAGTTCCGCACCTACAATTACGGGAACAAATACAGGTGATTTTTCCATTACTACAGATAACAATTCTTACCCTGTAAATTTGGCAAACGGCGAAAGTGCAACTTGGGGTGTAACCTTTACTCCTCAAGCCGAAGGTACAAGAAGTGCTAACTTAACTTTCACCGATAATACAAAAGCAACTCACGATGTTCCGCTAAGTGGTACTGGATATAATGCAACGGTTACAAGTTATCCTTACAACGAATCTTTTACATCTTTCACTGTTTCTGACAATGCCACTGGTTTTGCCGATGATTGGAGAACTTCTCCTTCAAATACTTTATCCGCTTTTAGATGGAACCCTAATAAAGGAACTACACCTACGCCAAATACTGGTCCTTCTGCTGATCATACTTCTGGTAATCAAAACGGAATATATTTATTTACAGAAGCTACGGAAGGTATTATCGCGGATAGCGCTTTTGTTTATTCGCCTCCTTTTGATCTTAATTCTCTTACTAATCCTGCAATTGAATTTTATTATCATATGTACGGTTCCAACATCGGAACTTTAAAACTTGATATTTCTACCGATAACGGAAATTCTTGGACAAATTTATTTTCTAAAACCGGACAGCAACAAACAAGTTTATATGAAGATTGGTTGCCATTTTATACTGAACTTTCCGCTTATGTGGGTAAGACCGTAAAATTTAGATTCGAAGCTAAACGTGGAAACGGTGTTAGGGGTGATATTGCAATAGACGATTTTTATGTTGGCGAAAAGATAAATAAATCGCTTAATTCTGTTACCGTAACTCAAGCAGCAACTTCCAATGCGCTTGTAGGTTCCACTGATAATGAAATATTGAAGATTGTTTTTGATGTTGAAGGTGGATCAGGAACTTTACCGTTTAATTCAATCCAAGTAGTAGGACTAAATCAGAACGATGCGGATATTGCAACCAACGGTGTAAAACTTTACAGAACGGCTACAGCAACTTTCGGGACCGATAATTTAATGGCTTCGGGCTCATTTGCAAAAGGATCAGTTACTTTTAGCGGATTAAATTATGATTTGCAAGCAGGAAATAATTATTTCTGGGTTGCTTACGATATTTCCGCTAATGCCACCGTAGGTGATACTGTTGATGCTAAAATTCCCGTTAACGGAATTGATGTAAACGGAACAACCTACAACTCGGAAGAAGATAATCCTACGGGAACAAGGAAATTATCTGGAATAGCACTTTCTTCGGTTACCGTTACACAGGCTTCTACTACGGATATAGATTTAAATGGAACTTTAACAGATAATAAAATATTACGTATATTTTTAAATACAGAACTTTCAACAACTTCTGGTGGTGTTTCGGTTGATTTCACCAATTTAACGGTTACAACTGTTAATACAAATGATAATGATGTTAGTGCTGTAAAATTATATAAAACTTCTACTTCAACATTCGGAACTGATAACCTTGTTGCAACCGGTACGATAGGGAAAGGAAGCGTTACTTTCAATTTATCCGAAAGTTTAACCGAAGATGCTTATTATTGGATTGCTTACGATATTGCAAATAATGCAACACCGGACGATACTATTGATGCTAAAATTCCAGCAAACGGTATGACGATTTCTGGATCAACTTATAATTCTACTGAGGATGACCCAACAGGTTACAGAGTGTTACGCCAATTTAATTCTGGTGGTGGAACTGCTTACGGCGGTTATTTCTGGTCGAATTCAACGTCAAATTCCGGAAATAACAATCCTCCGGTTTTCAGTTGGATTGATCCTGTTGCCGAAGGGCATACTGAGATTACTAATTGGACTGATGATGGAACTGACGGAGGTGACGATAGCTACCTGAAAACAGCAATTCCATTTACATTCACGTTTTTCGGAAAAGATTACGATACGCTTTATATTGGTTCAAACGGCGTAATTACTTTTGGGAGCGGTTATTCGTCAACCGGATATTCGGCTTCAATACCGAGTTCAAGTGCTCCAAATAATATGATTGCCGGATGTTTAATGGATTTGGACGATGGAACCGACGGAAAAGTTTATTACGGAACAAGCGGAGGTAATTTTGTTGTAACTTGGTGGCATTACCATGATTACGGAGATGACAACGAATACATCACTTTCCAAATTATATTGAAGCAGAACGGAAATATAAAGACGCAATATAAATACTCGGAAAGTGCTTTGGAAATGGGTATTACAAGCTCAACAATTTTGGGTGATGCTTTGGTAGGTATTGAAGACTCTGCCGGAACGCACGGAATTCAGTATCGTAACAATGGTATCGGAGGACCGATCTTCGATACTAATGGCAAAGCGGGTGATTTGGCTGTTGAATACGGACAAAACGAAAATGCATTACCTGTTGAGCTTACGAACTTTACTGCAATACCAAATAAAGACGGTGAAGTTGAAATTAAATGGGAAACAGCAACCGAAGTTAACACTGCTATGTTCGAAGTAGAAAGAAGCCTTGTTACCGATAAACCGGATGAAGAGCAAACTTGGGTTACGATTGGCAACGTTAAAGCTTCGGGAACGAGCAACTCGCCAAAAGAATATGGAATTAAAGATGAATTAAGTCGTTCCGGTAAATACGCTTACCGCTTGAAAATTGTTGATATGGACGGAAACTTCGAATACAGCAATATAGTGGAAGTTACGGCAAATATCGTATTGAAATACGAATTAAGCCAAAACTATCCTAATCCGTTCAATCCAACAACAACAATTAAATTCAGTATCAAAAACAGCGGGAAAGTAAAACTTGCAGTTTACAATGCTTTGGGTCAGCAAGTTGCCTTATTGTTAAACCAAGAAATGGAAGCCGGTAAATACAAAGTTAAATTCAACGCAAGTAATTTGGCAAGCGGTGTTTATTTCTACAGAATTCAAAGCGGTAAATTTACAGCGGTTAAGAAGATGTTATTGCTCAAATAAATTTCTATCATTGTTCTTCCTATTATTAGCCCCCGTTACGACGGGGGTTTTTTATTTCTTTGAGTAAAGGTTTTTTCATTAGAGAAATTGAAAATTCAAAATTTGCCATTGTAAGTAAACGGAGTGATTCCAATTTGCAATGTAAGTCGCGAAATCTCCAAAATCAATAGAACACGGATGACACCGATTTTTATAGATTCTCAGGGATATTATTACCACGAGGTTTAAGGTAAATTGTTCAGCCCCGATTCTTGGTCCAATTTTGTTATTCCGAGGGAGGAAGAGACAAAAAATTCTCAAAAGTAAATTTACTCAAAATGTAATTTTTATTATTTCGCCCCTATTTTAAGTAATTAAGTGCCACATATTAAATTGTGAAATTGATATTATATTTTTTCCTAAATATTCTGTTTAGGAAAAAATTCAAAGGGTGGGAAACCCATTAAGGCAAGGAATTTCCCACCGCAAGGTTCGGGGAAAATTAAACTTCGCTTTTTTCGAGTTCAGCAATTCTTTGTTCAACGCTCTTAATTTCGACGGCAAAATCCTTCATTCTAAGTTCAAGGTGTTCTTTGTAACGCTTTAACCATTCCAATTCCGAATAAGCCGAAAAATCATTAACCCAAGAATTCCTCCCAAAGCCGAAACCTCTGCCCAAGCCGTAGCCTTGACCTCTTCCACCGCCGAAACCATTTCCAAAACCAAATCCCCCGCGACGTCCAAAGCCAAATCCGTTACCGTACATTTTATCCTCCAAATTAATTTTAAGTAAAAAATTTATTAAAAGACGAAAACCAGTCTTTTGCTATTTCCGTTGCTAAATCAAGAATCTTCAATATCCTTACATCATTGATAAAAAATGTTAACATTACACCTTCTTTTTTCGCTCCAACAATTCCCACATCTCTCATAAGTGAAAGATGCCTGGAAACAACAGAAGGATCGAGCATTAATAAACGGGATAATTCCTGTAAATTTTTATCCCCGTCTTTTAGTATCTCTAAAATTTTTATTCTTTGATCGCTTCCAATTGCAAAAAGCAGTTTACTTCTTGGATCCATCATAGGACCAATTAGTCTTCCTCTACCTCGTCCGTGTCCTTTTCTATTTCCTTTCATATTTTACAATTTCCTTATTGCATAATTTTGCAATAGTGAAATTAACAGATTTTTTTAATATTGTCAAGGCAAGCCTAAAAAAATTAGCTTCCCGTTTTTTTATCGATTTTTATAATACGAAGCTTGTTTTGTTTAGAAGAATTAGATTTGGATTTGTTTACTGATGTATTGTAATCCCAGTAATTTTCAGGAATTTCGATTGAAAAGGAGTCCGAATCGTTGTCAAGAGATTTAAGTAAATTAAAAGTTCTTCTTCTCTGAAAACGAAATTTATTATTATCAAGAGTAATTGTAATTGAGGTAGGAACTTTATTTTGTTTTTGAATATTCGCTAAAATAGCATCGGAATTTCTTTCTTTTAATATCGAAGCAAAAGTAAAAAGAAGCAACTTAAAATCAAGCAAAATCGAGCGATTGATTTCGTACAATTTTTCGAGTTCAATTAAATTGTCAATCCCTTCTTCTCTAATTCCAAATAATTGCCATAACCCGCTAATTCCGGGTTTTGCATTAAACATCGATCTAACAGCATAATGATGTGGATATTGTCTTTTCATAAGTTCTAAATCGGTAATCATAAACGGACGCGGACCAATTAAACTCATCGTTCCGAAAAGCACATTGTAAAGCTGCGGAAGTTCATCCAAACCGGTTTTTCTTAATAATCGAGAAAAGGGTCCAATATATTTTTCTAATTTTGTTTTAAGAAAAATATTATGTTCTTGTGTTGTGTGAGGAATTGATTTAATGGTTTTAAATTTGAAAATCTTAAATCGCTTACTTTCTAAAGTTAAAGCACGCTCTTGAAGAAATATTGGGAATTCTCTTATTTCGAAAATCAGAACAATAAAAATGATTAATTGAATTGGCAGTGAAATCAAAATAAAAAGTAGAGAGAAAAGAATATCGAAAAGTCTATTTGAGATTAAATATATTTGTTTTTTATGTTTCAAAATTTTGGGACAAATTATTGATAAAATTAAAAACAAAAAATAATATAAAAAAAGCATCCGAAATAATAAAATCCGGTGGATTGGTTGCTTTTCCAACCGAAACGGTTTACGGGCTTGGTGCAAATGGTTTTAATCCCGTAGCAGTTGCCAAAATTTTTGAAGTTAAAAACCGACCTTCTTTTAATCCTTTAATAATGCACATTGGAAGGAAAACCGATTTAGAAAAAGTTACTAATTGCAGTGAGCAAAAAGTTCTCGATTTAATCGAAGAATTTTTCCCGGGACCATTGACCTTGGTTCTGCCGAAGAAAGATGAAGTCCCAGAAATAGTAACTGCCGGAAAATCAAGCGTTGGTGTTAGAATGCCGGCAAACGAAATTGCGTTGGAATTTATTCGCGAAACCGAAACGGCAATTGCTGCCCCGAGTGCAAATTTGTTCGGGATGTTAAGTCCCACAACCGCTGAACACGTAAAGAAACAGCTTGGCGACAAAGTCGATTTTATTTTAGATGGTGGGAAAAGTGATGTTGGGTTGGAATCTACAATTGTTGAATTTAACAACGGCGAATTTTTCCTTTTAAGATACGGCGGACTTCCGGTAGAGAAAATCGAAAACGTAATCGGAAGTAAGTTAAAATTAAAAATATCAGAAAGTTCTCCAAACTCTCCCGGACAATTAAAATCGCATTACGCTCCGAGAGTTCCGATTAAATTTATTGACGAAACGAATTTAACCCAAGTAAACAAAAACAAAACCGCATTAATGCTATTTAACAATAATCGTTTTGGAAATAATTTCGCGAAAGTTAAAATCTTATCGCCAAGCGGAAATCTTTACGAAGCGGCGGCAAATCTTTTTGCATTTCTTCACGAGCTTGAAAATAGCGGTGTTGAACTAATCCTTGCCGAAAAACCGCCGCTTACCGGACTTGGGTTTGCAATTCTCGATAGACTTACAAAAGCAGTAAATCACTACCGGTAAATTTTCAATTCAAACCGAATAAAATTTTATTTTCACCGATTATTAATTCAATTTCATTTATTAATTCATCCGAAACGGATACAGAAAAATCGGTAATAAACTGACGATATTTTCTGTTCGATATTTCAACAAAAATCCGCGTTGTAGTTTTTCCACGATGTTTATCTAAAATTTCGCGAAGTTCTTTTATTGTTTCCTCATCGTGTTCAATTAAATTAAGCTTGATAATTAATGTTTTTGTGAATTCTTTTTTTACTTTTTCTAATGGTACAACGCTCTGAACTTTCATTTTTACACTATCGCCGCTACTTTCGATTTCACCGGTGGCAAGTATTTTTGCACCTTTTTTCAGAACGTCGGAATACTTCTCATAATCGCGACCGAACATAATAGCCTCGCAAGAACCGGTTAAATCGTCAAATTTCATAAATGCCATATCTTTTCCGGCTTTATCTTTTTTAGTGAAAAAATCGGTAACTACAACAACAACTCTTGCATTTTCGCCGGAATTATTAAACGTTGTTTCATCTCCGAGATGAACAGTTGAAAAGGCATAAAATTCGCGCTCGTATTCAAGCAGCGGATGTCCGGTTAAATAAAATCCCAGTTTTTCTCGTTCTTTTTCAAGTTCAACTTCTTTCGGCCAAGGTTCCGCATTTTCCAACAGCGGTTCTTGAATTTGATTAAATTCATCATCCATTGCAAATAAACCACCACCGGCAGTTTTCTTAAACTCGCGGACTTTTTGACCGAACTCAATTGCTTTTTCGATGCTGTAAAATTTTTCGGCTCTTGTCCCTTCCAGTTCGTCCATTGCTCCCGATTCTACAAGTCCTTCCAACACTCGCTTGTTTACAATGTGCGTATCTACAACCGAGCAAAGCTCAAAGATTGTTTTGAAATCTTTACCGTGTTCTTTTCTTGCTCGTACAAGTTCTTTTACCGCTTTTTCGCCAACGTTTTTAATTGCTTTCATTCCAAAGACAATTTTTCCGTCAACAACAGTAAAATTAACCGACGGATGATTTACGCTCGGCGGGGAAACTTCAACGCCGAGTCTTCTGCAATCTTCCAAAAGATTGGTAACTTTTTCGGAATTATTAAATTCGTTGGACATATTCGCCGCAAGGAATTCAGGCAAGTAATGTGCTTTAAGATAAGCGGTCTGATATGCGACCAAACTGTAAGCAACTGCGTGGCTTTTGTTAAATCCGTAATTAGCAAATTTATCAATATCGGCAAAAATCTTTTCCGCAATTTTCGGGTCAATTCCTTGCACTTCGGCACCTTTAATAAATTTTTCACGCTGGCGTGCCATTTCTTCGAGATTCTTTTTACCCATCGCACGACGCAAAATATCCGCTTCGGCAAGGCTCATCCCCGCAATTTTATTGGCTATTTGAATTACTTGTTCTTGATAAACAATAATTCCGTATGTTGTTTTCAAAATCGGTTCAAGCGAAGGATGTAAGTATTTTATTTTTTCCTTTCCGTGTTTTCTTCGAATAAACGAATCGATGTATTCCATTGGGCCTGGACGATAAAGAGCATTCATTGCAACCAAATCTTCGAGACGCGAAGGTTTTAATTTTTTTAAGTATTCACGCATCGGGGCAGACTCAAATTGGAATATTGCGGTTGTTTGTCCCTTGCCGAAAAGTTCAAACGTCTTTTTGTCATCGAGCGGAATACTATCAATATCTATTGTTTTGCCGTGTGTTTTCTTAATCAGTTCAATCGTATCTCTAATAATCGTAAGTGTTCGCAAGCCGAGGAAATCCATTTTAAGCAAGCCAAACTCTTCGATTTGCTTCATATTAAATTGTGTAACAATATCTTTTTCGGTGCCAACAACTGCAAGCGGGACAAAATTACTTACATCTTCCGGTGCAATTACAACACCGGCAGCGTGTTTCGAAAGATTACGATTCATTCCTTCAAGAACTTTTGAATATTCAATCAGTTCTTTCATTCTCGGGTCTTTCGAATCGTTAATCCATTGCAAATCTTTTACTTCTGCTAGTGCTTTTTCTATTGAATAAACTTTACCGAATTTAGTAGGAATGTATTTCGTAATTCTTTCGATTTCGCTTACCTTAAATCCGAGAACGCGCCCAACGTCCTTCAAAACTGCTTTTGACGAAAGCGTATTAAAAGTTACAATTTGACAAACGGCATCTTTTCCGTATTTATCTTTAACATATTCAATTACATCGCCACGTTGGTCATCCGCAAAATCAACGTCAATATCGGGCATCGATTTTCTTTCGGGATTAAGAAATCTTTCAAAAAGCAAATCGAAATCGAGCGGATTTACATTGGTAATTCCAAGTGCGTAAGCAACCAAACTTCCAGCAGCACTTCCGCGTCCTGGTCCAACCGGTATTCCTCGTTTTTTCGAAGCGTTAATAAAATCCTGCACAATCAGAAAATAACCGGAATAACCCATTTTTTGAATGATTTCAACCTCATATTCAAATCGCTCACGAATTTCGTCGGTTATTACATCAAAACGTTTGCGTAAACCTTCTTCGGCAAGTTCTTTGAAATAATCATCAAGTGTTTCCGCTTCGGAATCTTCCGGAATTGGAAATTTAGGATAATGAAATCCCTCGAAGCCGAGTTTAACATCAACTTTCTCGGCTATTTCCAATGTGTTTTCAATGGCACCCGGATAATTCTTAAATAATTGTTTCATTTCTTCGGCGGTTTTGAAGTAAATCTGATCGGTGCGGTAACGTAATTGCTTGTAATCGAGGTTTCCGGTTTTATCGCCGAGGTTAATCAAAACATTGTGCGGAATTGCGTGTTCTTTTTTGATGTAGTGAATATCGTTTGTTGCAACAAGTTTAATTCCCAATTCCTTTGCAAGCTTCGGCATTTGAGCAAGTATTCTTTGTTCATCTTCCAAGCCGTGGTCTTGAATTTCCAAGTAAAAATCGTCGCCAAAAATTTCCTTGAATTTTATTGCACGCTCTTTAGCCAAATCATAATTACCGTTTACAAGAGGCTCGGCAATTGGACCGGAAGCGCAACCGCTCGAAACGATTAGTCCTTCTTTGTATTTTTCAAGCACTTCCATATCGATGCGAGGTTTATAATAAAAGCCTTCGAGATAACCGATTGACGAAAGCTTCATCAGGTTTTTGTAGCCTTGCCGGTTTTTAGCAATTATTATTAAATGATTGTAAACCTTCTTCCTTTTTTTGCCAGGAATTTTTCCATTATCGCTTGCCTTTCTATCGAAGCGACTTCCGTCCATTACAATGTAAGCTTCCATTCCCAAAATAGGTTTAATCCCGGCTTTTACCGCCTCTGTGTAAAATTTTGAAATGCCAAACATATTCCCGTGATCGGTAAGTGCCACGGCGTGCATATTGTTTTCAACAGCAGCATTAACTAACGACTTAACGGTTGCCGCTGCGTCTTGTAAGCTAAAATCGGAGTGATTATGAAGATGAACAAAATCGCTCATTAAAAACCTCGCTGTGTAAATTTTGTTGGGGATTTGAAATCAAAAATTAGCAATTTATTTTTATGATTAAAAAGTTGTTTTGAAAAACCGAATTTTTGAAACAAAAATGCAATTTTAAAATGACAAAATTTTTAGGTAATTCCATTGAATTATTTTTTAATAGAATAATCGATTTGGGGAAAAATTATAACTGTTTTGTTTATAATAAGTTAGGTTGTTATTTGATGCACACAAAGTTCGCGGAGGGAAAAGCAAAAGGACGTAAAGTCTTCTCTACGTATTTTTGTACTTTGTAAACTAGTCGTAAGCCTTTGCGTGCATTTGTAATCCCAAACCCGTTCCCTACACGACAGGAGACGAAATTAAAACGTAATTCCTAAGAAAATTGCAGAAGTGAAAAAACTTGATGGTTGGTCGTATTTCCCTTTCTCGATAAAAAGATAGTTAGCTTCGGCTGATAAAGAAAAATTTTCCGTTAAATAATATTTTAATTTTGCAATGATTTTTGCATTTGGCAAATATTCCAATTCAACATTATCGGTAAAATCAAGCGAGAGAATTTTATTTAACGTAGTTTCATAAATGAATTTTTCCGAAACTATCGGAGGCATTATTTGTAAACCTGCTGAAACCCCGGGTATAAACGAAAAGCCTCTTCCTAAAACAAATTCGTAAAGAAAATCCGCATTAATTTCAACTCTTGCCCAAGGAACGTCCCCTTCGCTTTCAGTAACATCGGAATGTAATAATGGGAAATAATTATAATAATAGTGATATTTTTGATAAGCACCGGCAACGTGAAATCCGTAAATTATGGAATTTTGCTTGTATTCGAATTGTAAATTAAAATAAATTGGGTTACTGATTTTTTCCCTCGTAAAAACCGCCGGAGTTCCGTCCCATAATTCAAATTGAGAATCTTCGACTTTTGGAATTGTGTAAAAATCCTTCCCAACACCTAAATTAATTGAGACTTGTGCTTTTACCGTTGATACAACAATAAATAAAACAAGAAATAATAATTTAATTTTTGGCATTCTTTTCAAGAATTTCTTTCAAATTTTTAGGAATATGAATAATAAATTCACTTCCTTGACCGGGTTCGCTTATTACGGAAATCTTTCCGTGATGAAGTTTTACTAATTCCGCTACAAGTGCAAGTCCGAAACCGGTTCCTTGTTCATTTTCGGTTCCGGGAGTTGTAAATCGCGTTCCTATTTGAAATATTTTTTCTTTGTATTCGTTAGAAATGCCAACGCCGGTATCTTTTACGGAAATCAAATAGTAACTTTCATCGCTATTGTAACCAATAGAGATTTCTCCACCGGATGGTGTAAATTTAAGAGCATTCGAAATGAAATTACGTAAAATTGTTTTAAGCATTTCTTCATCGGCAAAGATAGTTTTATCGGTTGGGAACTTGTTAAATATCTTTATGTGTTTCTTTTCTGCTGTTCCTAAATAAAGTTGTACTACCTCTTCAACAACCTGGTAAGCAACTAAATCTTCCGGCTGAAAATCCAATCTTCCCGTTTGTGCTCTTGCCCAAGTAAGTAAGGATTCCAACAAATTTAAAGTGTTTGATGCCGATTTCCGCAAAGAGGAAATATATTCGTGTTTTTCTTCATCCGAGAGCTCATCAAAATCTTCATCAAGGATCTCAGCATAACCGAGGATAGCAGTAAACGGACTGCGTAAATCGTGTGAAATTATTGAAAAGAATTTATCTTTAGTTTCAATTTCCTGCTCCAAAAGTTTACGGTGTTTTTCAAGTGCTTCAAGTGCTTCTTTCGTCTCGGTTATATCATCTTTTATAGCCATATAATGTGTAATTTCGCCCTTTTCATTTTTAACCGGAGAAATTACCGCATGCTCCCAATAAAGAGATCCGTCTTTTTTCTTGTTATGAAATTCTCCCTGCCAATCTTTTCCGGATTTAATTGTATCCCACAGTTTTTTATAAAATTCTGAATCTTGTTCACCGGATTTTAAAATTCTAGGAGTTTTACCAATCGCTTCCTCCTTTGAATATCCGGTTAAATCACAAAATTTCTTATTTACATAAATAATTCTACCATTTGTGTTGGTAATTACTATTGAGCTTCCACTTTGTTCAGCAGCACGAGAAAATAATCTTAATTCCTCTTCAATTTTTTTCCGTTCTTCTAAGCTTTCAATAAATTTATATGTTTGCTCGGTAATTACATCTAATAATTGCGATGAAACTTTTTTTTGTATCTGTTGATAATCAGTACCAATATTACTTTCAATTTCTTTTTTTGCTTCCTCTATTTTCTTTATCAAATCGTTAAAATATTGTTCTTTCATTTTAATCTTATTTAACCCTACGAAAAAAGAATTCTTTTTATTTTTCCTATGTTTTCATTTGATGTAACAAATTTAACTTTTATATAATCGTCAAAATACGTTTTTTCTTTAATAATTGCCAACGAATAAATTAAAGAAAGTTTTTTTGTTTCGTTAATTGATAATGTTGCTTCCATAGTTTTATTGTTTGATGATAGAATATTTTCAATTTCTTTTTTTAGCCGATTTATATTTATTCCCCTTTGAGCAGAAAGAAAAACCGCCTTGGGAAATACCGAACGCGCATAATTTAACACCTCGTCCGAAATAACTTTATCAACTTTGTTAAAAACAAGTAATATTCTTTTTTTATCGCAATTAAGTTCTTTTAATGTTGAATTAACAACCTTAATTTGTTCTTCGTAAGAAGGATTCGAAATATCGACAACGTGTAAAATTAAATCCGCTTGATTTATAACATTCAACGTACTACGAAAAGAAGCAACCAACGTTGCAGGCAATTTACGAATAAAACCAACCGTATCGCTAATCAAAATTTTTTTATCAAAATAATTTCCATAGAAACGAGTTGTTGAATCCAGTGTTGCAAAAAGTTTGTCTTCGGCTAACGTTTCTGCTGTTGTTAGTAAATTTAACAAAGTAGATTTTCCGGCATTTGTGTATCCTACAAGCGTAATCTGAAATTCCGATTTTCGTTTGGCACTTTTCGTAAGTTGTTGTTTTTCAATCTTTTCCAAAATATTTTTAAGTCTGCTTATTCTGTTGCGTATAATTCTTCTATCGGTTTCAATTTGTGTTTCGCCCGGACCTTTTGTTCCAATTCCGCCGTATTGTTTGGAAAGATGAGTCCACGCTCTTGTTAATCGCGACAAAGTGTATTGCAGTTGGGCAAGTTCCACTTGAGTTTTAGCTTCGCTTGTGCGTGCGTGTTTAGCAAAAATATCGAGTATTAGTCCGGTTCTATCTATAATTTTTTTGTTAATAACTTTTTCGAGATTACGAACTTGCGAAGGTGTTAAATCATCGTCAAAAATAATAAGAGGTGTATCATTCATTTCGGCAAGCATAGCAATTTCTTCTGCTTTGCCTTTTCCTATAAAATATGCCGAATCGGGTTTTACTCTTTCCTGAACAATTTTTTCAATAACTTCACCACCGGCAGTATTTGTAAGCATTTCGAGTTCGGTTAAATATTCTTCAACCGTACTCCGTTTTATTTGCGGAGTTTTCAGTGCAACCAGTATTGCTTTTTCTTTATTTTGATTTTCAGCTATCAAATTGTATTTCTTATTTCTTGATTTATTTCCGTTAAGTCTTTTTTATTTGTTTTTGCAACGTGCATTTCCGCCAAAGCCATTATCATTGCTAAAATTAAAAACAAACGCCATAGTTCCGTTCCGCGTGAATTGAATGTAATGAATTTATCACTTAAAGCATTTCCATTAGCAATTTTAATTTTATTGTTAACAATTTTTTTTAATTCATTAGCCGTGTAAAAATTTTCTACTGATTCTTTTGTATCTACGTTTACAGTAAAAACATCAATTAAATTCGTACCGGAATAAACACGATAAAATCCGGGAGTAAAAGTCTTATTAAATTTTATGTGCCGATTATTTGACGAAAAATCGGAAGAAATATAATACTCTCTTTTTTCGGGCGTAACAATTTTTACTTCCGGTGAATTTACTTTGCTAAAATCCAAATAATAAGTTTCGCCGACAAGTAAATCTTCGGCAATTGATTTATGCGAAGCAGATAGCATTGCAAATCTATTCATTAATGCGGCAAAAAACGGTTTAATTGGAAAATCGCTCCAATTAATTGTCGGCGGAACTGCAAATAAAAAGATTTTCCCTTTTTTGTATTTAAACGAACATAAAAACGGGGAATTGTCTTCAAGCGTAATTATTTTGTTACATAGTTTTAAAGGCTTTATCAACAAATATTTTTTTATTTCGGGCGATGCAATACGGACATTATTCTCTTTCCCGAATAAATCTTTAATCAAAGGAATATTGAACGAAATTTTATCAAACTCAATATTAATTTTAGATGTTTTAACTTTTGTTTTACTTAATTTTAGCTGAGTAAGCGCATTATCCAAATTATTATTCGATTTTTCCGATGGGAAAAGAACAACAAATTTTCCACTCTCCGTAAAAGAACTAATTATTTTTTTATCAATTCCACTAACTGCAAATAGTATATCGTATTTTTCCGTATTAGTATTCGTTAATTTTTGGGAATTAATAAATTTTACATTGTTTAGTTCCGAAACCTTTGGGGAAAGAGCGGAAAGAAGAAATTCGGCTTCGTCTTTATTAAATGCAGTAATTAAAATATTAATTTTGTCTTTAACAAAAATTGCAGCATATCTTGAATTATCCGATTTTATAGCATCATCTTCGCTTGTAATTTGCACTTCATTTAAGCCCGCCTTTTTTATTGGCGTAAATAAATCCGTTTCAATTTTTTTTAACGGGGTAAAAGTTAAATTTTTCTGTGCAGTTTTTTCATTATTCAAATACAAAGAAATTGTTTTGGAAACGGAATTTTTTTGCGATGTGTTAATTGCACTAACTAAAAAGTCAACATTCTTCCCGGGTAAAAAAATTTGGTTTTCCAGTTTTAAATTATTTATCGCTATGTTTTTACTTTGTGGAAAATTAAACAAAACAAATTTTATTTGTGAATTTTCCGATAAAGCATTTCCTAATGTTTGAAGAGATTTGGAATCAAGATTACTTTTTTGAAAATCCGAAAAAACAATAATTTGTTTTAATAAAGTATTTGTTTTGTTAATTATTTTTAGAGCTTTGTTAAATGCCACATTTAAATTTCCTTTTACGAAACCCGTAGTTTGTTTATTTAACGCAGTAAAAATGTTTTTACCTGTAACTTTTGTAACAGGCGAAGTTAAAATTAAATATGTTTTATCGTAAGGTTTACAATTATTAAATATTTCAGTAGCGTATTTTTTCGATAAAGCAAAATTTGAAATTCCGTTATTTTCAATCGACATACTGTAACTGTTATCAAGAATAACCACAACGGTTTTAGGTGCATCTTCGCCAATGGCAGCTGTATTTTGCAAGGCGGGACGTGAAAATGCCAAAACCAAAAATACAATCAAAAGCAAACGAATAAAAAGCAGTAACCATTGTTTAATTTTAAGATTGCGTATCTTATTTTTTTCAAGTTTTTTAAGAAAACGTAAAGAAGAAAATTCGATTTTTTTGATTTTACGAAAATTAATAAAATGCAATATCACGGGAATTAACGAAGCGGCAAGTCCGATTAATACGGCGGGATTAAGAAACGTCATTCAACTTTACTCCCTAAAAGAATACACAAAAATTTGTCATTTATAATATCGCTTTATTTTGGAATTTGGGAAATATTGTGCCAAAATTTCATCGAAAGCGTAACCGTTTACCGCCATTGCCGCTGCTCCAATCTGGCACATTCCAACGCCGTGTCCCCAACCTGCACCGTGTAACACAAACTTCTGCGGAATACCATCAACAATATTTTGCTTTTCAATAATAATTGCCGAACTGTACAAATGAGTTTTTGAAAGAGCTCTACGGATTTCCAATTCCTTACCAATTATCATTGTGTGTTTTTGACCGACTATTTTTAATTTTATTAACCTTCCCGAAGCACCTCGTTCAACAGGAATTAAATCCAAAATTGCACCGTAATTACGATTCAATTTTTCCTTAATTATTTCCGAAATCTCTTCTTGCGAATATTCAATTTTCCAACGGAAAAAATCTTTTGTTTCGTTATCAAAATCCACAAGATTAGTTTTTAATATTTCATTATCCGTTACATTACAAAAAGCATCCGGACGAGATAAAATCCACTTTTTTGCATTTCTTTCAATTGACAAATCCTCGCCTCCTAATTCGAGAGGATAATCGGAATCCTCAATACTTTGGGTACATCCGGTCTCGTCTATTCCCCAAGTATTTTCAAACAGCTCGGTTTTTCCACCGCAACTCTTTGAATATCTTGCATCGCAAACACCGTTTGGTCCGAAAAGAGCAAGCCCTCTGGTTTCTTCAACAGCTCTCATAACATTTAACGAGGGAGATTTTCCGATTCCGTGATATCTTTGACAATGGTCATCATTACAAAAATTAAAATTTATATGCCCGTCTCGTTCGTACCAACGTATAATTTCGCCTTTATTTCTTCTTTCGTAAAGGGATTTTCTCTTTTCTCTTTTTAATTGTGCTAACGTCCAACTTCTTGCAACAATTGCTTGAGCTTTGAGCAACTCGATATGTGCATTTTCATTTATTTCGGAACGAATTACGCTTTGAATGTAATTTTCGAGCGAAATGTAATTTACAAGAGTTAGTTTACCTTTTTCGCGAATAATCTTAAATGAGCCGATATATCTATTATCGGTTTTCCGTTCCCAGTGGAAATTGTTTCCGATTTTTGCCGATTTAACAATAAACGAAGCGTTATTCGGAGGAAACGGAACAAAAACATCGCTTTCGTTGACGTAGTAAGTTCCGAGCGAACTTTCGAGCAAAATACCGTTCTGGGAATTTCTAAAAATGAGTTTGTGCAAAAAATATAAATCTTTTGATTTAAGGTAATATTCACCTATTAATTTTATTTCAATAATAGATGATGTAACTATTCCGACCGATATAAGTGGTTCTTTCATTATTCTAAAATTTTATTTTGAAATATAACTTTTTTATATGGATTGGAAGAATGAATAATTTGGTAAAATAAAATTTATGAGTTCACAAATAAAAAAAGCCGAGTAAAAACTCGGCTTTAAAAGTTAAAGTAACAAGATGTATTTTTCATCAACTAAGGTAATGCTGTTCACCTTCAAGTTCATAACTATTGAAATCTTCTCCGGTATCATTAAGCTTAAACGAATTTACCATTTCTTGCAAGCTATTGGTTAATCTGCTTAAATCTTCCGAAGCAGTTGCAATTTGTTCAACACCCATAGCGGTTTCTTGTGCAACGGTGTTAATTCCAGAAACGTTTCTGTTAATTTCTTCTGCAACAATTGTTTGTTCTTCGCTTGCAGCAGCCGTATCGCTAATTATTTCCATTACCTGTTTGGAAGATTCAATAATTTGTTCAAGCGATTCACCAGCCTCGGCAACTTTAGCTTTTCCGTCGGTAACTTTTTGCGTTCCTTGATGCATAGAGTCTACTGCTCTTACAGTTTCACTTTGAATTGATTTAATCATTCCTTCAATTTCTTTTGTCGCATTTTGAGTTCTTTCGGCAAGTTTTCTAACCTCGTCAGCAACTACGGCAAATCCACGTCCCTGTTCACCGGCACGGGCAGCTTCTATTGCAGCATTAAGAGCAAGCAAGTTTGTTTGATCGGCAATTTCGTTAATCACATGAATAATTTCGCCGATTTTTTCACTACTATTACCAAGTTCGTCAACTATTTCGGTAGCTTGAATTACGATATTGGCAAGGTCATCCATACTTTGTTCAAGCTCTTTAAATACTAATCCACCTTGTTCAGCAATTTCTTTCGATTTATTAGCCTCGGCAGCAGCTTGTTTATTACTTTCTGTTGTTTCAATAATTGTTCTTGTCATTCTTTCAACAGCGCTTGCCACTTCAGTAGTTTGCGAACTTTGTTCCTGAGCGCCGGCCGCCATTTCATCGGCACTGGCGGAAATCTCAGTACTTGCACTTGCTGTTGCAGAAATTGCATCGGTAATATTGTGAATTACTTCTTTTTGTTTTTTAATCATTGCATTAAAAACTTCAATCATCTCGGAAATTAAATCGCCCTGTTTTTCCGGTTCTATTTTTACAGTTAAATCACCATTTGCAACACGACGCATTCCTTCCATAATTCTTTTAGTATTGCGTTCCAGATATTCCTGCAATTCTTGCAATATGTCGGTTTTTTCCTGATACTCAATTGATTCTTTGGCTTTCTGTGCGGAATATTTCAACATACCTCTTAAACCGACTTGGAAAGGTTTCCTGAAATATTTTCCTTTGGAAGCAAACTCAATTGATGTGGCAATTTCCTTTACACCTGCTTCAATTTGATCGGTAAAATCGTTAAGTTGCCACATTACAACACCTAATTCATCATTATTTTTAATATAAGTTATTCTGTCTTCGTAATTTCCAAGTACAAGTTTCGAAAGTAGGTTTTTGATTCTTTCAACCGAATGCGAAAAGTACTTTTTCAGTTGAAGCTGAAAATAAAGCGTTAAAACAAAAATCAATGCAAGATCGATATAAAGCAAAAGTTTTAAGGTTGAATTATCTCCCGAACCGGTATCGATGAGATAGAATAATATAAGCGAAGCAATCGAAAAAAATGAGATTATCCAACCTCTGAAATTAAAAATTTGCGCGATCGACTTTTGATTATATGGTGAGAATAAATTCTTCATAGCTCATCCCTTTTTCTTCTAAAATTTTATTTAACATTTCGTATGAGGCTTGTATTCCGTCCGATTTTTTAGAATGTTTTTTCTCTTCGGCTAATAATTTTTCGTAAAGCGGAATGATAACATTCTTAAGTTTTTCTCTATCGGGAGCACGTCTTACAGCACTGTAACCGACAATTTCATTTTTGCCGTTATATACAGGAGTGATATTTGCAAAAACCCAATAATAAGATCCATCGGAAGCAAGATTTTTAACATACGCGTTCACCTCTTTGCCAGCCTGAATTTCCCCCCATAAAATTTTGAAGATAACCGAAGGCATATCTGGATGACGGATAATATTGTGGTTATGTCCAAGGAGTTCTTCTTCGGAATAGTTTGCAAACTCCATAAAGATGCGGTTGCAGTAAGTTATAATTCCTTTTAAATCTGTTTTGGAAACAATAAAATCTTCCTCCCGCATTACTCTCTCAACATCAGTAGGTGTTACTTTCTTTCTCATAATATCTCCTCGTTTTTTCGTTGTATTATCGGAATTTTGAAAAATTTGTTTAATTCAAAAGATACGTGGCATTTAGCTTGTTTTTGTCAGCATTAAAAAAACAAATTAATTTTCCGATAATATTGTAAGTTCGAAAAAAATATCATAAAATTATTCGAAAAATGTTAAACAAAATTTCAAATATCGAATCGGCAAAAGGATATAAATCTTCGAACAACAAATTGAGATCTACCGGTTACGAAAAAATTTTACATTCTTATACCGCAACCGAAGATGCTCCGTTAGATTCTGTTCAATTTTCGCCAGCCACGGTTTTTTTGTCTTCGGTAAACTGGGATTCTGTTGAATTACATTACGAATCATCTAACGATTTAATTCTTTCTTTTGCCATTAGTAACATTAATTTTACAATAGAACTTAATTTCGTTGATTTTTACAAAACATCGCATCAAAAAGTTCTGTTGAAAAGAAAATTTTCTAAATACGGAAAGCAAAAAATACAATCGATTACGTTATTAGTGAAGAAACCCGAAATTAAAATATTCGATAAATATCCTAAATTCGAAATACCTGGAATTAAAAGATTATTTTATAAAATAACTAATTTGAATTTAGAAGGACAATATAGCAGGAACGATATTTTTACAATTAACGAACTTTTAGACGGTATTGATGATTTAATTTACGAAGATTTTGTGAACATTTTTTATGTTATTTATTCTTTTATTGCCAAATTGGGTAAATACGGATTAACAAAATCAACCGTTTTCCCAGCTTCAAACAAAAATAAAATTGCTATCGAAAAAATTACGGTACGGAATGCCTGAAAAATTATATAAAAAAATTAACGATGAATTACATAAAACCAACTATAACTCATTAGATGAATTTAAAAATCTATTCGATTTCCCAAATACAAAACCTCTTGTTTTAATAAATCTGGAAGGAAAAATAGAATTTGCCAATCAACCTTTTGAGAACGCTTTCGGTTTATCAAAAGGAAATTTTATCACATCCGTTCACTCCGATCCGGATATTGAAATAATCCTTGAAAATATAATTAAAAAGAAATTCGCAAATTTTCATATCGATCTATATTTCAAAAACGACCCGAATGGATATTTCGTTGAATTTCAGCGGATTATTATTGATCATAAAAATTTTTTCGTCATCATTTTCACTTCGATTAAAGAAAGGAAAAAATTAGAAGAAAAAATAAATAATCTCCATTATGCCTTAGAATTCGGTTATATTCCGGTTGCAACTCTTTCGTACGAAGGAAAACTTACTTATTCAACCCGCTCCTTTGAAAAACTTGTCTCTAAAAATATTCAGGAAATTTACAAAAAACACATCAGCGAAATATTATCCGGCATTTTGACCGAAGAAGAAAGGATATCATTAATTGAAGCAATTGATAAACATGAAAATTGGAAAACGGTAATCTCAACAATCTCCGGTTCCAATACGGGATTTTATGAATTTACACTAAAAGCTATTGATCCACGCGAAGGTAAAATATCTGGATTTGTATTGACAATAAATGATATTACCGACCACATTTTAAGAATTAAGGCTGTTGAAAAATCGGATAAACGGCAGCGAATGATACTTAACAATATATCCGAGCCGTTAATAATAATAAGAAAAGAAAAGAATGACTTTTTATTGGATAATGCAAACGAGGCTTTTTGCTCGGCTTTTAATATCCAAAGTGTGGAATTAGTAAAGAAAGATTTGCTTTTATTCCCGAACGAACATTTTGTCGATACACTTTTAACTGCCATCGACCGGATGAATTCCGAGAATATGAACAATCTTAAATTTAATTATAAAAATCCGGAAGATAATTCCGAGTACCTGTGTAAAATAAGCAGCTTTAATTACGAAAACGAAAGTTCCACCCTATATGTTGTTTCATTTTTCGATATAACCAAGCAAATTCAAACCGAAAGGAAATTGCGGGAATCTTACGAAAAAGAAATTCGATTAAACAAATTAAAATCCGCTTTTTTGGCAAATATGTCCCACGAGGTAAGAACTCCGCTAAATGCAATTATCGGTTATGCGGATTTGCTTGATTTTGAAATACAGCAAATGGACGATCCTTCGTTAAAAGAATTAACAACATATCTTAAAGATGGGGCGAACAGACTTGTCAGATTACTGGAAAATATAATCGATGTATCGAAAATTGAATCCGGTGAATACGAAATATCCCGCTCGGAAGTTAATATTAAGGAAATGTTCGAAAAACTTAAGAATGAATTTTTAAATATTGCGAGTTTAAGAAAAATTGAAATAATTCTTGAAATTGACGAAAGTAGCCAAACTATAAATAGCGATCCATTTGTAATTGAAAAAATATTCTGGGAATTAATGGATAATGCTATAAAATACAATATTGATAAAGGAAAAGTAATTGTACGAACTCTTTCATTAGATAAATATTTAAGATTTGAAATTATTGATACCGGCCGCGGAATTTCTTCCGAAATGGTTAATGAAGTGCTAAAACCTTTTATGCAAGATGATCTAAGCGGTTACAAAAGAAGATACGAAGGAGCAGGTTTGGGATTAACATTTGCATATAAAGCCACAAAACTTCTTGGTGGAGATTTTGAAATTATTTCGGAAAAAGGACACGGAGCCAAAGTAATTGTTACCTTACCGAAAAAATTGGAAACAGAAAAAAACTAAACATATTTAGAAAACATTTCCAAGTACTTATCTATATATTCATCTTTTTTTCTTCTTCGGTATTGCATAATAAATCGCGGGTGTTCTAAATATTCAACTTTTTGAAATAAATTAAGCTTGTTATTAATCCTTTGTATAAATTCCGCATTTTTCTTTCCCAATGAAATTACAACATTTTTCTTTGCTCCCAATTTGTATTGTTCAAGCAATGAATTTTTAATGTCATTTTTTAAAGTGTTAAATAATTTTTTAGAATCATAATAATTGTGATTTTTCCCATCTTTAATAATTGCCAAAGGATAAACAGCGCTTAGAAAAAAAGATGAATAAAAATTTTTGCACCCACCAAATTTGGAAATAACTTCGTAAACAAAAATGCTTGATAATTCTCTTTTTTCGCCAAAAGAATTTTCAATTTTGCAAAAATCCCTCAACGCAACCGGGTCCGTGAAAGAAATTCCGGTTATTCCGCCTCCAAATCTTCCGGGATTAATTCCTAAAACAAATACGCGTGATTTATTATCATTAAAATATTTTGTATAAAACGAGCTTACAACTTCTTGGACAATCTTATTCTCATACGGATTAATAACCGAAATTCCTTCACCTAAATATTCCGGTTCTTTAAGGTTTAAGAAAAATTTAAGCGAACGTTGTGCGAAACTCACTTAATTTTCCTCAACAAAAACAGCCGTTCCGCTTGCCGTTACCATCAACATCGAACCGTTTGGACCAACAGTTTCGTAATCCAAATCAATTCCAACTACTGCATTTGCTCCCAAATTACGAGCATTTTCGGCAAGTTCGGCTAATGCCAATTCGCGAGCTTTTTTCAATTCGTTTTCGTAGGCTTCAGAGCGTCCACCGATAATATCACGTATTCCGGCAAAAAAATCTTTTACGATGTTTGCTCCCATTATTGCCTCGCCAGTTATAACCCCTAAATAACGAGTAATTTTCTTATTTTCGAGAGTTGGTGTTGTTGTTAAAATCATTTTGTGTTCCTTTGTTGTTTAGTAAAAAAATTAGTAATAAACTTTTCTAAATTCAAAATTAACATTTTAAAATAATTTTCGATAATTAGTTATTGCAAGGATGCAAAAAAAGGAGTTTAAAATGAAAGTCAACGGAATGACTAATATTTATCTTAATATTCAAAATAACTTATCAAAATCAAAACCAGCCTTAAAATCTTCCGGAACGGAAAAAGGCAAAGATTTTGCCGAAATAAGTAATACCGCAAAAGTTTATGATAAAATCGATACCTTCTTAAATTTAGGCAGTGATAATCGTTTGGATTTATCCGATTTAAATGATGCGGAAAGAAAAGAGTTTTACAAAATTCTTGCCGATTTAATGAAACGCGGAATTGTCGGCTATGAATATTTGGATGTAAACGGAAGAAAAGAAAAACACTTTATTACAAATAGAATTGGAGACGAGCGTACTTACGGGGCAAGAAGGTGGAAAGATAAAAATTACTTTAAGCCTAAACCACAACGTTGACAAGAGAACCTAATGCTTTCTCTTTATCAAGTTCAAATATTTCCAAAAGTTTTTCAGCAGCGGTTTTTTCGGTTTTTGTTTCTTCGGTAAAAAGATTACCGGAGACAACAAAACCACTTTTTTCTATGTCCATTGATAAATTATCGTAAATATCCGAAAGATTAATTGAATTTGTTTTTTTCTTTTTCTGAGAGTTTGCTTTTGATTGAGTGTTATCGGAAGAGTTTACTTTTTCGAAAATTGCCTTCGTTGAAGTATTTTTTGAAGCAACAGGATAGTTATGACTGTATTTAATTTGCTGTGCTTTTGCAAAGGCTTCTTTAGCCTTATCCGAAATCGAAATTACAATTCCGTTTCTATTTTTAGGGGAAATTATATTCGAAGATTCGGGGAAACTTTCGTACAAAGATTTTGCGTATTTCCCTAAAAAATAGGTTTTTTGAATTTGATTGTTAAAACCGTTTGTAAATTGAATGTTCATACCTAAAATATAAAATATTCATAATAAATTTACAATGATAAAAATCACACTAAAAACTTATAAAAATGCATCGGGAAATTACGCGGTAATTATATGAAATAAATTAATTCTTAAAATCTTTATTCGTATTTTTTTACTAATTTTTGATTTCAAAAAACGATTTATGGAAAAACGATGAAACTAAAATACAAAATAACCGCCGGATTTTTCATTATTGCTGTCTTACTTTTTATTGCCGGAGCTTGGTCTGTAATTCAAGTAAAATTTACTGGGAAAAATTTACGAAAAACTTTTAATGATAATCTTACAATGATTTACGAGATAAATAATCTCAATAAATCTCTTCAAATTAAACAAAAAGCATTTATGCTTTTATTGCTTGATAAAAAAGAGGAAGCAAAAACACTTGTATTAAATTCCGATTCGATATTTCAATCTACTTTAAATAGAATTAAGAAAAGCGAAAAAAGCAAACAAGTACAAAAAATTATCTCCGATATTCAAATAAATTATAACCACACTAAAGAATTGACCGCAAAGTTATTTCAGCTAAATCCAGATTCCCCGAAAGAAGATTATTTGTTGCAATTAAAAAAAATAATGGATAACACAAATACTGCGGTAAGCGATTTTCAATTATATTACAAAGAAAGACTAAATCAACTAACGGAAAAAATAGATATTGAAGAAAACCGCTCTATTACACCAGGTTTAGTTGCAATGACTGCGGCAATAATTTTTTCACTTCTTTTCAGTTTCTTCGTAAATCATTACGTAGTTCTTCCAATAGTAACAATTACAAAAAAAGTAAATGATTTTACCGAAAAAGGAATTCCTTACGATTATAGAACAGAAACGAACGATGAACTAAACGAACTTTCCGAAAGTATTAGACGCCTTACGACAAGAGCGGAAATTAATAGGAATTAATATGCGTCCTCAAATTGTTATCAGATATGTTGGCTTCGTATTTCTTTTCAACGCTTTTTTTCTTTTAATTTCAGCGTTAATTTCATTATTTAATCACGATACCGGACTTTTTCCGCTTGCCTATTCATTTGTAATATCATTGCTTTTCGGATTATTCCCACTAATTTTTGTCCCGGCACCGGATGAAATTACAAACCACGAAGGTTTATTAATTGTTGTTGGAAGTTGGATATTATCTTGTTTTATCGGGATGCTACCATACATTTTATACGGCGGAGAATTTAGTATTCCGAGTGCTTGGTTCGAAAGTGTTTCGGGTTACACAACAACCGGTGCTACCATATTAAACAATATTGAAGGACTTCCAAAAGGGATACTATTTTGGCGTGCTTCCACGCATTTTATGGGCGGAATTGGTATTATAATTTTTGTTCTTGCGGTTTTGCCTTCAACGGGATTTGTCGGTGTGCAGCTTTCGCGAACCGAACTTTCTACTTCAACTCTAAAACAATTTCGCACAAGAACAAGCGAAGCAATTCGAATTATTCTTTACATTTATCTTGGAATTACAGTTCTGGAAACCGTTTCGTTATTGCTTGTAGGAATGAATCTTTTTGATGCGATTGTTCATACTTTTGCAACGGTTGCTACTGGTGGCTTTTCGGATAAAAATATGAGTGTAGCTGCTTATCATAGCGTTCCAATCGAAGTTGTTATTATGTTTTTTATGATACTTTCCGGAACAAACTTTGCTTTACTTTTTTCCGCTGTTGTTGGAAGATTTTCGGATTTAAAAACGTCCTCGGTATTTAAGTATTACCTCGGTGCAAATTTTGCCGCAACAATTCTTGTTACACTCGATCTTTATTTTTCCAGAACATATAATTCATTTTGGGAATCATTAAGATACTCTTCATTTCAATTACTTTCGGTCGGGACGTCAACAGGATTTGCAAATGCCGATTCTTCAATTTGGCCGGGATTTTCGCAAATGGTAATAATCTTTTTTACTTTACAATGTGCAATGGCGGGTTCAACTTCGGGCGGAATTAAAATGGATAGAATTGTTATTTTTTTCAAGGCTACTGCACGTCGAATTAAGCAAGTACGTTTTCCAAACGCAGTTATTCCACTTACGGTAGATGGGAAAAAATATGATGACAAAACTGTTTCTGTTGCCGTTCTCTATATTGTAGTTTATGTTTTTATTGTTTTCGTTTCTGCACTTTTACTTTCCTTAATGGGAGTTGACGCACTATCTGCTTTTTCCGGTTCGGCTGCAGCAATGGGCAATGTTGGTCCAGGACTTGCCAAAGTCGGTTCACTCGGAAATTATTCGCAAATCCCTGCATTAGGGAAATGGCTTTTAGGAATAGTGATGCTTTTAGGTCGTCTGGAAATATTCGGTTTAATTGTCTTCTTTTTTCCGCAAATTTGGAAACCGAGTAATGTAATACGGCATTAAGTTAATAAACTTTCCGTATTTGTTTAAACCAATGTAATGCGAATGCAAAGAGTTTTTCACCGTTCTAAATTCAATTTCGTTTGGTGAGGAAAAGATTTCTCCTTTCGCTTATTTCATTTGCTCCGGTCGGAATGACAGCAAAAAAACACAAGTCCCGTAGGGACTTAATATTTGTAGAAAAGGAATAATCAACAACATCAAAGATCCGTAGGAGCGACATTTGATAAATTAATAATTCAAAACAAAGTTTCGTGCATTCTTTCCGAATGCAATACAATTTTTTCGGAGTAAAAAATAATTTTAATCACGAGAGTAATTTTCAATTAAAAAATTTTTTATGTAGAATGAAAATCATCGAAATTTTGTATTTTATTGAAGTTAATTAAA
>CAYZGB010000012.1:0-27844 GCA_964477915.1 uncultured Melioribacter sp.
ACTTTATGAACTTTTAACTCTATTAACTTTCAACAAAAAATATTCCCCTATTCCCTTATACCTCTATTCCTTTTTGCCTATTTCCCTTTTATACTTTTTACCTTTCTTCATCACCTCCCCACCGCAGTTGTCATAATAGATAATTACGAAAAACTACATTCGAATTTTTCTTATATTTTAAGATTAAGTTTTTCGAAGGTTTGTAATGAGTTACAGAGAACAAAAGAAATATTTCGAAGCGCTTGCAAGATTCGAAAGGAAGTTCGATCCGAAAGAAAGAGAAGATTACAAAATGCTTTTGAAACGTCACAAAGACGATGAGGATTTGGACAGACTTTCGCTCGAACGCTTGAAAAAACTCTACGAAAAATATTACGTTAATCGCGAAAAACCGGATTTAAGTAATTTGTTTAAAAAATAAGGAAAACTCCGATTTGATTCCCTGGGACGAATACTGGAAATCTTATTCCACATCGAAAGCAGAACGCTGGATGATTTTTGAGCGGGATAAGGTTTTAAATAAATATCTCGACAAAATAAATTCCGACAAAAAAAGAGTAATTGAAATCGGCTGTGGTTTCGGTTCGAACATTACTCTACTTTCCGAAAAAAGAGATGATTGCGAACCTTACGCACTCGATTACAGCGAGGAAGCGGTAAAACGTGTTAAGGAAAGAATTCCCAATACAGTTCTTGCCGATTGCCGCGATACAAAATTTGAAGATAATTATTTCGATTTGGTTTACAGCGCCGGATTAATGGAACATTTCAAAGACGAAAAACCTTTAATCGACGAATGGAAACGTATTCTCAAACCTTCCGGCTTTATGGTTACATTTATTCCCGCTAGGTTTTCGCTTTGGCAATTGTACCAGTTGCTCCATTTCGGTAATTGGCAACATGGTTACGAAAAATCGTACACACATTCCGGACTTGTAAAACTTTTCGAACAAAACGGCTGGCAAATTGTAGAAACAGGTGGAATTGATCCTTTTAGTCTAAATGGTTTTTTTATGAAACTTTTGAATAAAGAATTCAAACCTTTTTGGAATAAATCATTCTTAAAAAGCGGATATACCGAACTTTACATTGTTACGAAAAAATAAAATTACGGAGAATAAATGAACTCGAAAAGATTGTATTATTTAATCGGTGGATTTGTCTTTTTAACTGCTCTTATTGTCGGTGCATTAACCGTTCAACCGAGCGTACCTTTTTGGGATTGCGGTGAATTTACTGCTTCTGCTTACGGCTTACAAGTTCCACACCCGCCCGGAACACCATTCTTTTTAATTCTCGGCAGATTGTTTTCGATGATTCCTTTTGCCGGAAACATTGGATTGCGTGTAAATTATATTTCGGTTTTATCGAGTGCATTTGCAATTCTTTTACTCTATTCAATTGCCGTAAAATTAATTAATAATTACAAAGGCAATGAAGAGCAGAGTTTGTTTGAAGATTTCCTTACATTTATGGCAGCTGCAATTGGTGCACTCTCGTTAAGTTTTAGCGATACATTTTGGTTCAATGCCGTTGAATCCGAAGTTTACGCAAATTCAACCTTCCTTATGGCACTTGCAATTTGGCTTGTAATGGTTTGGTACGAAAAAGCCGATGAAGAAGGAAGCGACCGTTACCTTTATTTAATTGCTTACGTAATGGGAATTGCAACGGGCGTTCACTTAATGGCTTTGCTTGCTATTCCTTCGATTGTAATGCTTGTTTATTACAAAAAATTTGTAACCGACGATGAAACGTTAAAAAAATCAACATATTATCTTGTAGCAAACGGAGTTTTACTTTTGCTCTTGGCAATGGCAATTTGGAGTACTTACACAAATACAACTCCACCTTCGCGTGAAGAAGCGGCACAAACCGATTTTCGTTTTGTAATGATGTTCCTTGCCGTTACTGCAATCTTTGTTGGAATATTCTACAAAAAACTTGTAAATAAAAATTCGATTTACGCTCCAGTAGTTTTGGGCGGAATAGGATTGGGATTGGTTTATCCTTTAATTGTAAAATACGTTCCTAAAACAATTGGAGCAATTGGCGGAAACAATACCGTACTCGATATAATTATCTTTGCAGCAATGTTTGCTTTGCTTTATTTCGGTTCACTTTGGGCAAAGAAAAATTATCACCACACGTTGCGTGTAGTTTTGATGAGTTTGTTCTTTACTTTGCTCGGTTTTACCAGTTACACTATGATAATTATCCGTGCAAATCAAGAACCGCCGATAAATCTTAACCAACCGAAAGATTTTAATTCGTTGATGTATTATTTAAGTCGCGAACAATACGGAGATGCACCAATTTTCCGTCGTCGCTATTCGCAGGAGCCGATGCATAAGCCGACGTTTTCAAAATATTCAAGTGATTTGGATTTCTTTATCCGCTATCAAATGGATCATATGGTAACACGCTATTGGTTATTTAATTACGCAGGAAGACATTCCACAAGACAAGATGACGGTGTTGATTGGTCGCAACTTTGGGGCATTCCGTTTTTCTTCGGTTTGTTCGGAATGTTTTACCACTTCAAACGCGATTGGAAAATGGCAACAATTTATATGGGAATATTTCTAATAATGGGCTACATAATGGCTATTTATTTCAATAGCCAGGAGCCTCAACCGCGTGAGCGTGATTATTTTTACGTCGGGGCGTACTTTATCTTTTCCGTTTGGATTGGACTTGGAGTTCGCGGATTACTCGATATGCTGAAGGAAATGGTTAATTCCAAAACCTATATGCCTGCGGCAACAGTTACAATGGTGCTTGCGTTTTTATTAATTCCCGCTAATATGTTAAGAACCAATTTCCACACACACGATCGTTCCCGTAACTTTTTACCTTGGGATTATGCTTACAATCTTTTACAAAGTGCTGCACCGAATGCCGTCTTATTTACTAACGGAGATAACGATACATTTCCGCTTTGGTATATGCAAGATGTTGAAGGTGTGCGTCGCGATGTTCGTATAGTTAATTTAAGTTTGCTTAATACATCTTGGTACATCAAACAATTGAAAAACCAAGAACCTTACGGAGCAAAACGTGTTGCAATGAGTTTAACCGATAGAGAAATAGACGATCTGGCACCAACTCGTTGGAAAACAACTAATGTTTCAATTCCGGTTCCAAGAAACGTTTACAAAGAATATGGAATTAAAGATACTACAAAAATGACCGGCTCGTTAAAGTGGAAATTTGCACCTACGCTTAAATACGGATCAATAAATGCGGTACGTGTACAAGATCTTGTTGTGTTTGATATTATTAAAAATTTCAGATGGAAACGCCCGATTTATTTCTCGGTTACTTGTTCGGAAGATTCGCATATCGGACTTGATAAATATTTGAAAATGGAAGGATTAGCTTACAGACTTGTTCCCGAAAAAGCCGATAACGAACTTACGTTTATTAACGAACCTGTTATGCGTGCCCAACTTTTCGATAGTACAAACGTAACAAGTAAAAC
Source organism: uncultured Melioribacter sp. (assembly GCA_964477915.1). Classification (GTDB taxonomy): domain Bacteria; phylum Bacteroidota; class Ignavibacteria; order Ignavibacteriales; family Melioribacteraceae; genus WGAL01. The sequence goes on from CAYZGB010000012.1 coordinate 3,485, forward strand.
TTATCGTCCGGGACTTAAATTCCGCGGATTAAACGACCCGACAATTTTCTTCAATGCAAATCAAATTCGTTTGGTGCAAAATTATCGCAATTCGTTTATTCGTCTTGCTCTTTACTATTTGTACGTTGCACACAATAATAAAATGGTTGTTGCAACTTTGGACGAAATGGAGAAAAAACTCCCGCGTCATATTATTCCGATGGATTACCGTTTGCAATTTGATGTTAGCGGAATTTACCAGCAAGCCGGTGCAATGGATAAATATTTGATGTTCACAACCGAGATTGAGAAAAAAGCTTGGGAAATGATTAAGAAAAATCCGCGAAACATTACAAGCACTTACAATCCGTACAGAATGCTCTTCGAGATTTACGAAAACACACACCAATACAAAAAAGCATTGAAAGTTGTTGATGCGTTGGAGAAAATTTTACCAGGCGATAAAACGGTAGATATGTTGCGGAAAAAATATACGTCGATGTTGAAAGCGAACAAATAATTTACGCCAAGTTTGCAATACCTAATCTTTGCGAACTTGGCGTAAGTCTCTGCGCGAAAAGGGATGTTTCCTTACTAAAAAATTCCGCTAACGTTTAAGTAATGGGAGCACCAATGGTGGAATATTCATACGGGCTGTAATGGAATTAACAAATTCTCTGAAAAACGGCCAAGTGTTTAACGGTAAACTAATTTCTTTGTAAATCTCAAAAAAGTCATCGTTGATTTCATATTTCGAATTAAATTCCAAAATATAGGTCGCCTCAATATTAAGTATCGACTTTTTACTTTTCCTTTTTGTCGTTAAAGTATATTTTGTTGTAACAATAAGTCTATCGTTTTCAAAGGAAAATTCGGAATTTTCTTTAATATCAATTTTAATTCCTTCGGAAAGTAATTCGGGTTTTACTTTTGCTTTAACTTCCGATAAAAAAATATTCCGAAGTTCAAGCCCTTGTAATATTTCGCGATATCTTTCAGGCGTAATTTTTTTCATATAAATACCTCACGCGGATTTATTATATTCAAAAATATTTGAATAATCATTCAATTTTTTTGTATTTCCCATTTTGTATTCGGCATTTTGTATCCACGTGAAGACCTTGTTAATTTCATTTTTAACTTCAAAAATATCTTCTTTTATACTACTTAAAATGGATTTTCTTGTTAGGACGTATGTGCAATATTGGTTTAATGTAGTATTGTTTTTCTTCGCTTCGGTTGCCAAAAATTTATGCAATTCAACCGGCACTCTTAATAAGAACTTGCCACTATATTTTTTACTTTTGTCTTCCTCTTGGGGTTCTGGAATTGAAATACCTTTTGCAAGATAATCCTTAAATAAAAATTCCTTTACCGCTTCCAAGTTCCCTATTGCTTCATCAATTGTTTTTCCATCGGCTACAAAAGCATTTTTCCCAAGTTGAGGTATTGAAGCCAAATACCCACCGCCTTCATTATCCGCAATTTTTTTAATCTCAATAGGGTAATTAAGCTTCATATAATATTCTATATTCTTTTTCATTTTTCACACTCTTTAATAATCTCAATGGATTTTACTAATGTTTTTAAGTAAAAATGTTTAACTTTGTTCCCGCCTGTTGTGGGAATAATAAAATCGCCTTCCAAACCGTAATCTGGAATATTTTCCAAACATTTATGCCAAACTTTGATAATATGTGAACCTCTTGTTTCACCATATGAGAAAGAATTTGGGAAAAAATGATTTAATACCGCAATAACTTCTTTGACCGGAACTTCCTGCTTAAAGCTTGGATTTTTCCACTTCTTGATTCTTTTTTCAATTCTACTCATATAAAATTAACATTTAAAGATACTATATATAGTATCATATTCCAAGAAATTTTTTTTGACATTTTACTTTTTTATTAATCAAAACAATAAATTAATCCCAAAACTATGCAAGTTGTCCAAATCCTTCAATTGTTGATAGGCATACGAAAATTTAATCCCGAAATAAGGAATTTTGTTGTAGAAAATACCAATTCCCGCTGTTAATCCTTCTTGCGTTTCGGGTAAAAACAATGTCTTGTAACCAATTCTTACAAGCACGAGATTATGAAACAATCCGATTTCGCTACCGACATTTACCCAAGGCTTATTATCATTGGGATAAATGGCATCGGCGGTTAAAGTAATTCTGTAATCACTGCCGAAATTAAAATCTTTGGCGATCCCAATCTGTAAACGAAGCGGTAGTTCGAAATAATCGGTAGAAAGATAAGCATCCATCGATTCGTTATTGCCAAGTGTTTGCGGGTCGTTATCGTAGCGGACAAGCAAATCATCACCGGTAATGTGCATCTTCGTTCCGAAATTTGTAATGCTTGTTCCGAGACGAATATCCCAAAACGGCGTTATAAACATTGTTCCCAAATCGATTGCAACACCTTCCGCCGAAGATTTTGAAATATCCTCGCGAATGTATTTTAGATTTATTCCGAACGAAAAAAGATCAGTAATGTTGCGTGCGTAAGAAATACCAAACGCATAACTTCCCGCAGTAAAAGTTTCGCCAGTGCCGTCGGGATAATCTTCCGTTGTAACTTCCATTTCGCCGTAGTTCAAAGCGGTAACATTTACACCAAAATTTCCGATTTCGCCGGCGGGAATTACAACGCCCACGAAATTTACATTAACATCAGCAAACATTTTAGTGTAAGAAAACAATGCATTGTTTCTACTCTCGGAAGCAATTCCCGAAACGTTCCAATACATTGCTTCGGGTCCCGAAACATCTGCAACAACGGCACCACCCATTGCGTTTGCGTCCGCACCCAAACCGACACTTAAAAATTTAGCTGCCGTCGTTCCGGTTTTGGAAAGACTTTGTGCAAAAACAAACGACGAGAGAATTCCAATTGTAATCAGTAAAACGAATATTTTTTTCGACAACACTTTTATCTCCTAAAAATTTTTACTTGATTATTGCAAACTTGCCCGTAACCGCTCCAATTCCCGGTGCATCGACGTGGAAAATATAAACACCGTAAGAAATACCGAGATTATCTTTTGTAAGCATATTCCAATCTTCCGAGCCGTCGTTATTAGGGCTATTGTGTTTAAGTTCTTTTACAAGCTCGCCGCTTACTGTAAATATTTTAATTGTGCATTGCGGCGGAAGATGAATGAACTGAATTTTACGAGGTCCGCGTCCGCTGTTGTAAGGATTTTGCGGTTCCCATTTCGCTTGTGCAACATAAGGATTTGGAACAACTTTGATTTTCTTCAAATCTTCTTTTGCTTTGTTTTTATCAATTTTATCTGCGTGTGCAACAAAACGATAAACATCGTTCGATAAAAACGGCTTCTGCAAAATAATTTTAAGCGTATCGCCGAGTGTGGGATTGCGTAAACCATTCGTCGTATCGCCATCCATATAAACCCACCAAGTAGTGACAAGAGAATCTTGGGAATTACGTTCGCGGAAAATTATTCTGTCGCGACTTGTTCCCAATGCGGAAAAATGTCCGCTTCCGCCGGTTGTATCAATTTCAAGAAAACCGAAATCGATAAATTTATTTTCGCTGATATTAAATACTCGGAAGTTAACATCTTGCGGTGGCCAAGTTCGCCTTCCGTAAACAACAGAATCCGAACGTCCGAAACCAACCGAGTCGCTGAAAATTATCAAATAATCGTTTGGTTTTTCACTTCCGTTTTCTTCGTAATAACGGGAAACGGTTTTTTCAAATACGTAATTTTGAATATTTCCGTTATTCCAGCCGGATTCGGATTTGTTTAATTCAACTCTATCTTCATTTTCGAATGTCAATCTAAATCCGTCTGTAATCGGTTGTTCGTAATCGGCATCGAGATTTTCGCTTTTATAAATCAAAGTATCGGAAGCAGTTGAATCTATTAATGTAAACGATTTCGTTGTTAAAGTATCCGGCACATTGGGATTCGAAGCGAGTTTCAGAGTATCCTCAAAAGTAATTTTGTAAACGTGTCCGTCTTTGATTTTATTCAAATCGATAATTTCGTAATCGATTTTTCCGGTGCTTGTTCCTTCAACGTGTTGAATATTACCGAGTGTAGGCGGAACGTATCCCGCTGCCGGTTCGGTCGGCGTAACTCGAACAACGTTTTTGCCCAATCTTACATCACCGTTTGAAAGCAAACTAATTCTGATTGGTGATTCGGCGGGAATAATATCTCCTTCGGGATAACCGAAATCGTAAGAAACAATTGCGTAATAGTAAGTAAATCCGTTTTTAACCGTTGAATCGACAAACGAATGTTGCAAGCCCGAGTTATCACCAAGATAATAATGAACGCCGTCAACACCAACAGAATCAAAGCCCGAATAATTATCGACCAAATCGAATTGTGCAATCGGTTTGCGGAAAATCGGCGTGCCGTAGCCGTTAGTAATAATTTCGGGATCGAGAAACGCCGGATCTTGTGCGCGATAAATTTTGTAGCCTTCGAAATCGTGTCCGTTTCCACCAATATTTGCAATGTAATCGTCAAACGAACTTTCCGCAACATCATCCCAATAAAGCGTAACTCTGTTATTTCCCGGAATTGCAGTAAGAGTAGGTGTTAGCGGTGCGTTGGCAAATTGATAATCGTTTTCGTAGGTTTCCTGAACACGGATTTTTTTCCGAACAATTTCCTGCTTGCGTATTTGAGCATCGGGGTCTTGAACAGGACCGTTAGCTAAAATTACCGATACGGAAATCGGCTCGGTTTGTCCGGCTTTAAGAGGGAAATAACTTGAAGAAATAAACAAATCGTATTCGCCGGGAACAACTTCCTGCGGGTCGTAAAAATGTCCCGGACGCATTAAATTAAACCAAAGTTCGGCATCGCTAACGGCACTGAAATTAAATGTTCCTGCCGGCTCGTATTGAGCATTGGTAATCCCGATTTGGTCTGTTTCCGAAACATCGGTAACATCTACGTTAGGTTCACCGGGTAAACCGAAACGAGCACCAGATGTAGGCATTCCGTCGCCTTCGCCCGGGTCACCGGTTCCGGGGACGCCGTCAAGCCCAACGTCATCGCGTAACGGATTCCAATCGCCGTCGTTGTCTATTCCATCCGAGCGTGATTCGTCAATCATTTCGTCAATTCCTTCATCAATACCTTCGTCAATTGCTCCGTTGTTGTCGTTATCTATTCCATCGGCGTATTTCATTCCGAGGGTTGATTGAACAACATTGTAAAGAATTACTTTATCGTTTACTTTATATCGGAAATAAGGCGCGTCGTTTGCTGCCGAATCTATCATTTCTTGTGTGATTACGGGACTGTTAATTTCGCCGTCGCCGTCGTTATCGATATTATCAGCATACGCCAAGCCAACATCATCATCTTCAATCATCAGCAAATGAACAAGGCTATCTTGAATCGGATCGTTTTCGGGATTAATCGGCCAGCGGTGCCATCTATCGGTAGCCGCAAGGTCAACCATATCTTGTGTAACAACCGGACTATTTTCTTCGCCGTCGCGGTCTTGGTCAACGCCATCGGCATAAGTTACACCGACTTGCGAACCGAACGGGACATAAGTTTCATTTTCGTCAATAAGTCCGTTTCCGTTATCGTCCTTCAAGTTGTCGGGGTCTTCTCCTACAAGCATTTCTTCCGAAACTTTCGGTCCGTTATCTTCACCATCGCCGTCGTTATCGATTCTATCCGTAGAATTACCGGGTGTTTCGAGGAATGCTTGTGCAACAATTCCAACAGGATCGTTTCCGAAAGTCGGTGCACGGTTATCTCTATCGTAACTAAAAGCGATATCGAGCAACAAATCGAATTCCGAAATATCATCTTGCGAATCGCCGTCGCCACCAACAAAATCGGCGTGCCAAGCGGTTACTGCAACTTTCGGAATATCCTTTGTTCCGTCGTTTTTAATTGTGTGAAGAATATAAATTGCATCTTGCACAAGAATTTGCGACCACGCAAGCGTTCGAACATCGAGTAAAATTCCCATTCCGCCGCGAGTGTAATCGGTTGTATCGGGATAATATCTTCCAGCGTAGCGTGTGTATTTATCATCGGAAGCACGATAAAAAATTTCCTGGTCGGCACGGAAATCGTTTTTCCCGCCAAGTCCGTCCCAACTTCCAGCCCAACCCGGGTCGGTCGCATCGTTCATTCTATCGGGCCAATAATCAGGCCAAGTTGTTTCGTCCGTGCTTGTTGCAATCGAGCGTTCGGGACGGTTATCGTTGTAGTAACCCGGAACAGGTTCAAAATTCCAACTTTCACCGGAAGGGGAATTACGGTAATTGGGCAAATCTACTATTTTTAACTTTTCTCCGTTTTCGTCGGTAACTTCGCCACCAACAAAAATAGCCGTAAGAGCCAAATAAACTTCGCCCGAGTTTTTAGGCCATTCGTAAGGTGTTTGGACATTTATCGGAAACTCTCCGCCGGTTCTACCGGTTTGTCCGAAATTAAAAATTGTTGTTCTTATTCTGTTTCCTTCCATCTGTGCTTTCGCCCGTTTACCGGAGTCGCCGCGTTCTTTTCCCGGAACGTATTGGGAATAAGTTGAAGACGAAAGGACAAAAATCGCAATTAAAAGCAAATGCGGAAGTTTGTGTAAAAATCTATTCATTTTTTCTCCTGAAAAATTCCGTTAAAAATTATAACTTAATCCGAATTGAACAAGACGCGGGGCGCCGTAATTCCAAGGATAAGTTAAATATTCTTCAATTGTATTCGGTCTGTGCGGATCGTTAACTCCGCGTAAACTTTCCGCCTCGGTTGTAAAATCCGGTTTTCCGGTATCGGTAAAAACATTGACAACAACTTTTGTATCGAAAAGATTAAATACTCGCAGAAAAGCTGTAAGTCCGTGTCCCGTGCCGATATTGAAAGTGTAATGCAATTTCATATCAACACTGAATTGATTGGGTTTGCGAGCGCTGTTTTTACGGAAGCCGGACGTCAATCCTCTATCGGCGGTAAATTGCGTTACACTCGGAGTATAAGGCAAACCGGTTCCGTAACGTGCTATTAAACTTCCGCCCCAATTTGTGCTGCCGACGTAAAGATTTGCATTTAGCAAATGCCGTTGATCCCAATCGAGCGGAAGCAAATAAAGAGTAGGTTCGCGATTATCACGCTGTGCGTAAAAATCTTCTTCGGGTGTCGAACTTGTTCCTTCGGCAAATTGGTAAGTGTAATTCAAATCGAAAGAAAAATAATTCGAAAACCTTTTCGAAAAATAGAGTGTTACACCCTTTACATTCGAGTAATCGCGATTTACGTAAATCGAATAGCCGACGCCGTTTCGTGTTTCAATCATTGGTCCGGCTGTTACGTAATCGCGAATGTCGCGGTAGAAAAGCGTAATATCCAAAAGATAATCTTCGAAGAATGTGTGGCGAAAACCGATTTCGTACATTGTTGTGCGTTCGGCATCCAAATCGGGATTTCCGTACGGGGCGCCGGTACTTCCGGTCGTCGGGACTTTGTAATCGCCACGGTCGAATAATCTGTTATAAGTCGGCATTTGGAAAAATTGTCCGTACGAAAAATGGAAAACACCTTCGTTACTAATCGGGTAAGCAATTCCGAGTCTCGGTGCAATTTGCCATTTCGGTTTTGCATCTTTGTAAAAGTAAGGTTTGCGTTGTTCGATTGTTAGCGAATCCAAGCCGGGACGCAAAGGTGCGTAAATATTCGGGTCGGTTGGGTCGGCCAAAATTTTTCCCCGTGAATTGAAGTAATCGAAGCGAACACCAAGATTAATAATTACTTGGTCGTATTCTATTTTATCTTGCACATACAAAGCACCGCTTATTGGTTGAGCATTGTATTTTTCACGAGCCATTGATGTCGGTTCGGGAATTGCAGGTTCGAACGGGGTTACCGGAACGCCGTCGATTTTTTTCGGCTCCAAATTGTAATTATCAAAAGCAAGGTTATCTAATTTTCCTTGAAACCCGAATTTTACAAGGTGATGTTTTGTAACCTGGCTTGTGTAATCACCTTTTACTAAATATGATTTTGTTTCGCGGTAAAATCTGTGCAAATTTGTTCCGGCGTGAATAAAAGCATACCCGATTGTATTAAGCGAATCGGGATGCATATAACGTGGATCGTAAGGATCTTCGAACAAATATTCCTTAAATGTTTTTTGAAAATATGATAATTTAATTGTGTAAAAAGATAATGACGAAAGCGTGTGAGTTAGCGAAAGTGTAGAAGTTAATGCACGCGGGTGTTTCGTAACATCGCCATCGGGATTAAGCTTAAATGCATGATTGTAATCGCGATAATCTTCGTACGAACCGAGAACTTCAAGATTAAGCTTTAAGCTTTTTACCGGATAAAAACTAAAGTTCCCAATTCCCATAAAACGCTTGTGGTAATTCATCGATACGTACTTGCCGTCGCCTTCGGAACCATCGGTATTAAATACGCGTCTTCCGTAAAGATAACCGTCCGAATAGTACGAACGTCCGTTTACAAAAAAGAAGACTTTATCTTTGTAAATAGGACCGCTTAAACTCGCTTGCACGTTGCCCAAAGGATTTAAGGCACTCACATTCCAAAAAATATCATCGTGGTTACTTAAGTAATCGCCACCGTAAATTTCAACGTTTCCGTGGAATTGTTCTCCGCCTTCTTTTGTTACGGTGTTGATTATTCCGGACATTGCATTTCCGTACTCGGCGTTAAACGTTCCCGAAATTACTTGAAGTTCCTGCACACTGCTGTTATCGAGTTCAATTCCGCGGCTGTTATCATAAGAATCGGTAATTGAAATTCCATTAACATTGTAAGCGATTTCTTGCGAGCGTCCTCCGCGTATGTGAAATTCACCGCCGGCACCACGAGTAATTCCCGCTTGCAATTGCAAAACGTCGTCAATTTCCGCAACGGGAAGATTTTTAATTTCATCGCTCGAAACAAGTGCCTGGCTTGATGTAACGTCTTTCTGCAAGCCTTTTCTTTCCGCTTGAACAACAACTTCGCCAATGTTTACGGACTCTTCGGAAAGTTTAACATCAAGACGCGTAGTAAGGTCGATATTGATTTTAACACCTTCTACAATTTTGGTTTGATAGCCAACGTACTGAAATTTCACTTTGTACGTCCCGGGCGGGATGTTCAAAATTGTGTAATTTCCATCCATATCCGATGCCGCGCCAAGCATTGTTCCAACTACGGTAACATTAACAAAAGGTAAACCTTCGCCCGTTTTTGCATCGGTAATTTTTCCGGTTAGTTTTCCGGTATTGCCCGCAAATAATATCGATGAAATCAAAAAGGAAAACGTAAAGATTAGTAAAAATTTTTTCATATATGCTCCGATAAGAAATTACAATATTAATGATATCTCAGATAATAAATTATTAAAAGAAATAATTAAATGAAATTGAAATTTTGCTATCCCCCTCAAAAAGATCATTTTCAGATAAAGATTAAAAACCGAGCGATTTTAAGCACAAATAAAAAATTGAAAAATCCAACTTTTTTTTACGGATTATTTATATTTGATTTTTCAAAAAAGACGAACACAATGAAAAAATATCTTCCGCTTTTGTTTTTTTTACTTTTATTCCTTGCTTTTACGCAAGGACAAAAGCAAATTAAAATTACGAAAGACGGCAAAAGCAAGTACGTTAAAACCGTTTTCGTAAAAGGAATGCCATACCTTTCGGCAAAAGATTTTGCGGAAAAAACCAAAGCAGGATTTTACGCAAATACCAAAACAAAAAAAGCCGAACTGAAAATCGGTAAATACAGAATTGTACTAACAGCATGGAATCAATTTATTGTAATTAAAAAGAAAGGCTCAACACATAAAAGTGTAATTCAACTTCCCGTTTCGGTTAAATATTTTTACAATGATATTTATTTCCCTCTAAATTATTTATTGCCTTATTTGGAGAAAACTTTCGGCAAAAAAATAACTTTTAACCCCAAAAATTTATTACTGACGTTTACAGCAACAAAATACAGCGAAAAGAAAACCGATAAAGAAACAATAGTAAAATCAAACTCAAATAGTAGTGCCGTAATTTATGCTATTGAAGTTGAACGGAAAATAAACGGGACTTTAATTCGTTTAAAATCCCGTAAATATATTAGGAACGCCGTTAGTAACATTCTCGACGGTAAGTTAATTTTGCTTTTACCACGTGGAATAACTGTTGACAAATCGCTTTCCAGAAAATTTAAATCGAATAAATTTTTGCGAGAAGTAACCGTAAAAAACGTAAGCGGGAATTATCAAATTGATTTTACATTGCGAAAAAAATTCGTCTCATCCGATGTTTACAATGATATCGATTCAAAAGATTTGTTAATTACTCTTTACAATAAAAAAATGGCTGACGATATTGCAGAAATTGAGCGAATGAAAAACAAATGGAAATTCGATGTTGTTGTAATTGATGCAGGACACGGTGGAAAAGACCCGGGAGCATTAGGCTATTACGGAGTAAAAGAAAAAGATGTAAATCTTGCCGTAGCATTAAAATTAGGGAATTTGATTAAACACAATCTTAAAAACGTCAAAGTGGTTTACACAAGAAAAACCGACAAATTTGTTGAGCTTAAAAACCGCGGAAAAATCGCTAACAAAAATCACGGCGATTTGTTTATTTCAATTCACTGCAATTCAACACGAAAAAGACCAACAAACGCAAGCGGATTTGAGGTTTACCTCTTGCGTCCGGGACGAACAAAAGAAGCAATTGAAATAGCGGAAATAGAAAACAGCGTTATAAATTACGAAAGTCATCCCGAAGATTACAAAAATTTGCTGGATGAAAATTACATCCTTGTTTCGATGGAACGCAGTGCATTTATGCGGTATTCGGAAAAGTTTGCGGAAATTCTTTCGAAACAATGGGATAAAGATACACACCTTAAATCACGTGGCGTAAAACAAGCTGGACTGTATGTTCTTGTCGGAGCATCGATGCCGGCGGTATTAATTGAAACCGGTTATGTTACAAATCCGAAAGATGCAAAATATTTAAAATCGAAACGTGGGCAAAGTGAAATGGCAAGAGCAATTTTTAATGCAATAAAAGAATACAAAAAATATTACGATAAAATTTTTGAATAATGCTCGTCCACAATGAGAAAAAGGTTGAATGAGGGAAAAGAAATAGTCTCTTTAGTTAAAAGTTCGTAAAGTTTTTTGAATTTTGAATTTTGAATTGAAAAAATAATCCGCGCAAATCCGTCGAAATCTGTGTTATCCGTGTTCTATTAAACAATCATAAAAAGCATCCTATCAAAAAAGAAAAGCCGGGCATTTACCCGGCTCGAAAAATAAATTTCAATTGAAGATCTATTTTTGCTTTTTCTTTCTATCTTCAAAGATGTAATAAAATGCGGGAATTACAAACAATCCCAATATCGTGGAAACAAGCAATCCGCCGATTGAAACAACACCGAGAGGCTGACGCATTTCTACGCCAGCTTCACCAATTCCCAAAGCCAAAGGAAGCATTCCCAAAATAATTGCAAGTGTGGACATTATAATCGGTTTTAATTTTGTCGGGCAAGCCTCAATCAAAGCATCGCGGACGTTCATCCCTCTTTCGCGAACAAGTTGATTTGTGTAATCGAGCATCAAAATTGCATTGTTTACCACAATTCCGATAAGCATAATAATTGCCATAAGCGAAGTAATTGCAAACGAAATATTCGTGTAATAAAGCGATGCCAACACACCGATAATTGCAAGCGGAACGGTAAGCAAAATGAATATCGGTTGAACGAAGCTTTCGAGAATTGCCGCAAGTAACAAGTATGTTAAAATCATCGCAAGGATAAATGCAAAACGCATATCGGCAATCATATCTTTCATCATTGCTGCTGTTCCCGCCCATTTTATTTTGTATCCGGGAGGAAATTTTACATCCTTCAAACGACGTTCAATTTCGTTTGTAATATTTCCGAGTGGAACACCCGGAGCATTGGAACCGGTAAATTGAATTGCAACATATTTATCGCGGTGCAAAATCTTTGAGTAGCTTTTTGTGAATTTGATTTTTGCCAATTGTGCAAGTCGATAAACAGTTCCGTTACGCGAAGGAATTCCGATACTACCTATTTTTTCGGGCGAATCGACCGAAGCATTTTTCATTGTAACAGTAATATCGTATTCTTCGCCGTTTTCCAAGTATTTGGCAGCGGTAATTCCTTCCAACGATGCACGAACGGTAAGAGCAATTTCCTGTGCCGTAATTCCGGCATCGGCAAGTTTATTGCGCTCGGGAATAATTGTAATTTCAGGTTTTCCTTCGCGTGAGCTTTGATCAAGATTTATCAATCCCGGCACGTCGTGTATTTTTGCCCAAATCGTATCGCGTAGTTTATCGAGCGTTTCCATATCTTGTCCCATTAGGAAAAACTGCATCGGGGCGCCGTTTTTATTTGTGAACGATTTGTAATCGACTGTAATTAAGCGTGCATTAGGTACATCGGAAAACTTCTTGACAAATTCGCCAATGTAGTAATCGAGTTTTTTCTCACGCTTGCTCGGAAGAACCAAATTGACATCCATTCTTGCAAGGTTACTACCGGTATTTACGTCGGTAATTTTTCCTAGCTCAACAACAATATTTTTTACACCGGGATAATCTTTAATTTTTTCTTCCATTGTTTGCAATACTTTGCCGGTTTCGTATAAGTTATATTCCGGTGGCAATTCAACCGTAACTTGAATTTGTCCGTTATCTGCGTGGGGAATCATATCGAAACCGATTTTAGGACCGTAAAAAATTACCGTTGCAATAAACACAACAAATGCAACAATTATTATTGCACCGCTTACCCATTTATTTTTAAGAGATTTGGCAAGCAACCTACGATAAAACTCATCCCACATTTTGTAAAAAGCGTCCGCTTTACTTGCCAATTTGCCGACTTTCCCGTCTTTGCGGATAAACAACGAAGCGAGCATCGGCGTAAGAGTAAACGAAAAAAGTAGTGAAAAAATTGTGGAAAAAGCGGCTGCGTAAGCAAGTTCCTTCATAAACATTCCAACCATCGAATGCATACTTGCAATTGGCAAAAATACCACAACGTTTGTAAGGGTTGCAGCAATTACCGCAACGGCAACTTCGCTTGTTCCTTTTACAGCCGCTTCTTTAGGGGTATTACCCATATTTTTATGTCGGAAAATATTTTCCAAAACCACAACCGAGTTCGCAACAAGCACACCTACGGAAACCGAAATTCCCATAAGCGACATTATGTTCAAACTCATATCGAACCATTGGAAAAGCAAAAACGTTGCGATAATCGAAGCGGGCATCGAAAGAGCAACAATAATTGTAGAGCGAATATTGAACAAAAATAAAAAGAGCACAATTGAAGTAAACAAAACACCAAGCAAAATATTGCTTACGGTATCGTCAACCGAACTGCGTGTGTAAATGGATTTATCGTTTACGATTTTTAATGTTAGTCCTTCCGGCAATGAACTTAAAATTTCGGGCAAGGCTTTGTGAACAGCATCGGAAACAATTACCTCGTTTCCGTCCGAGCTTTTTATTATCGAAAGACGAACTGCATTCGAATCTGTTCTGCCTGTTGAAGCATCGAAGAAAATTGTTCTACGTTTTATTTTTTTGCCGCCGTCAATAACATCGGCAAGTTGCGAAAGTCTTTTGTTTCCGAAAGGCGTAGGCACACGCAAATTACGAATTTCGTCAACCGAACGGAATTTTCCTTTTACTCTTGCGGAATATTCCAAATCGCCAAGCTTAAACGTTCCGCCCGGAATATCCATATTTTCCGCACCGATAATTCTTAACATTTGCGGAAGCGAAACGTAATCTTCAAAAACGGTTTTATTATCGAATGCTATTTTAATTTCGCGTTCTTGCCCGCCCGAAATTTTAACATCGGCAACACCTTGAATTTGCGAAAGCCTGTCTTTTAATTTCGTCGATGCAATATGATAAAGTTCGCGAGGGTCAACATTTCCGCTTAAAATAATATCCATAATTGGAAATGCGTTAATATCGATTTTTTGAACAATCGGTTTTTTCGCATCGGAAGGAAGTTTATTTATTATTTGATCTACTTTATCTTTAACTTCTTGATTTGCAACATCAACATCTTTCGTTAATTCGAATTCCAACAACGTGATTGCAACACCATCGAGGTTGTACGATTCTATTCTTTTTATTTGACTGATTGTTGAAACAGCATCTTCAACCTTTTTTGTAATCAGTGTTTCTATTTCTTTCGGACCGGCACCCGGGTAAACGGTTGTAACCGTTACGTAAGGAATTTTAACTTCGGGCATATGATTGAGGTTAAGAGTTTTAAATGCAAGCCAACCGAAGATAATAAAGACCGAAAGAATTACCGTTGTGAAAACGGGACGTTTAACAGATAATCTTGCCAAAAACATAATTTCGCCTCCCTACTTCACCAACTTAATTTTAGCACCGTCAAACAATCTTGCATTACCTTTAACAATAAGCGGTTCGCCAATTTTTAATCCGCTTGCAATTTCATATTTAACACCGTTGAAATTTTTAACGGTTACGTATTTCTTTTTCGCTTGATTTCCCTCGGCAACAAAAACGTAATTTTTACCGTTTTCTTTTTTCAATAAATTAGCCGGAACGGTTATTGCCGAATCGTTTTCGTAAACAATTACTTTAACGTTTGCGGTAAGTCCGGGAAGAATTTCGTGATTTTTATTATTGAAAATAATATCGGCATAAAACGCTTGTCTTCTCGGGTTTTTAGAAAATGAAACTTGCGAAACCTTTCCTACGTATTGCTTTCCTTCAACCGAAGCAATTGCTTTCATTCCTTTTTTGATTTGCAACCGTTCTTTTTCGGAAAGCCAAATACGAATAATCATTCTATCCAATTTTGCAATTGTAAACAAAGGCGTTTTTGCTTTTACGTTATCGCCTTCGTGAACCATAAATTCGGTAATAGTTCCGTCGTAAGGGGCATCGAGTTTAAGCATATCTTTCATTACTTCGTAATTGCGTTTATCTACAAGGTATTTTGTTTCCGCACCTTCGAATTGTGCTTGCGCAACTTGACCTTTTTCGTAGAGGGCTTTCATTCGTTCGTAGGTTTTTTTCGAATTTTCGTAAGCGGCTTTTGCTTGTTGATATTTCGACGCCGGCGAGTCTTCCGGAAACTCAATAACAACTGCATCCTTTTTTACATTATCACCGGGTTTGTAATTAATTTTTTCAATTCTTCCGCCAATCATTGCTCCGATAATTGTTTCTCTTTCGCCTTCGAACGTTCCGTAAAAAAGCAAACTTTTTTCGAAGCGTTCGGGTTTTACATTTTCAACTACAACAGGATAGCCTTCTTCCTTTTGAATTTGTTGCATATTTTTTTGTTCGGTTTTTTCTTTTGCACAACCGCTAACAAGCAATCCAAAACCGATTGTTGCAATTACCAAAAATCTTTTCAAACCTAATTTCATTTTCGTTTCCCTTTGTTTTTTTTATTCAAACTTTATTTCAAATAATCTTTTACGTAGTTGTAATACGATTTATCCACACGTCCGACCAAATCGTAAAGAGTTGCACGTGCGATAAGGAAATCGTGAACCGCTTTAACGTAATTAACACGAGCGTTAGCAAGAGCTACAGCGGCGTCGTTTACTTCAAGTCTGCTACTTAAACCTTGTGTAAATCTGTTTTCCGCAATATTGTATGCTTGTTCGGCAAGTTCTACGTTTTGTTTCATCGCGGTAATTTCGTCGCGTACACGCAAGAGTTCGTTGTATTTCGATTTTATTTGCATTTCCGTTGCATCGGTCAAAGCCTTAATTTGTTCGGCTGTTTGTTTTTCAACTATTTCGTCTTGTTCCACTTTGTGTTTTGTTCGCAATCCTTGGAAAAGATTAATCGAAAGACTTAACCCGACAGTCGATTGTTGATAATCTCGAAAATCCCATTTATCGCCTGTTCCTTGGAAAGCATAATTACCAAATGCAACAAGAGTAGGCCAATAAGCCCCTTTATCAATTGCAGTAAATTCTTTATCCAATTGATTTTTTACTTTTAATGTTTTTATTGTTAAGTTCATTTCTTTTGCTTCGGCAATTAAATCGGTAACAGGAGGAATTTCCCCGTTTTCAAATTCGAACTTTCCTTCAACTTCAATGTTTGTTTCTTGCGGAATATTCAACAAAATTTTAAGTCCGTCTTTTGCAGAAAGATTTGCATTTTGAAGTTTTTTCAAAATCGGTTTGATATTCTCTACTTCAACTTTCACTTGCATTTCGGTAAATTCCGGTACAAGTCCTTGCGAACGCATTGCCTCAACGTTTTTCAAATGTTCAAGGGCATTTTCGTATCTCGATTTTGCAATTTCGTAAAGTTTTTCGGTAAGCATAACGCCGTAAAAAGCTTTTTTTACCGAAAGCACGGTTTGCGAAATTTTCCGTTTAAGATTTACTTTTGCCAAATTGAGATAAATTTTCGAAGCACCAATTCCCCGAAAAACAGCAGAGTTAAAGAGGATTTGGCTTACTTGAAATTCCGCCTTGTAATTATTGGCAAGTGCAAAGGATTGTAATTTCAAATCCATTGGCATAAGTTTGTTAGGGTCGAAAGGAATAATGCCTTCCTGAAAAAGAATTCCGTATGTCGCATTATTTAACAAAGCATTAAAATCGGGGAAAGGCATCATCGGTTTTTTAAGGAAATGTGAAAAACCGGCAGAGAAATCAACACTCGGCAAAGCATAACCGAAAGCCTCTTTAACGGCTGCTTGTGCTTTTTCCACATCCATTTTTGCAATCTTTACATCGCGGTTATTTTCCAAGCCGAGTTTAATTGCATCATCAAGAGTTAATTTAATCGTATCTTGTTGTGCATTCAATAGACTATTGAACGCCAACAAAATCAGTACAATAAAAAATTTATTCCGCATATCGCACCTTTTATTTATTAATTATTCCTTCAATCAAATAGTTTACTATTCTTTTAATTCGTTTTTTTACTTCGTCAAAATCCACTTCGTTAACAAAAACCGCCCCGGACGAGAGATAATAATTATTTACAAGTGCTGGAACTAACTCACCAAGATCTTCCGAAAAAGTTTTTGCGTTAATTTTTCTAAACTCTTTCGATTTAATTCCTGCCTTAATAATTTTCTCAATAACCTTGCATTGGCGGGTTTTGAATTCGGAAAATTGCTTTTTAATAACTGCACTCATTTCAAGATAAGAACTTAACTTAACGCTGTATTTCATTGTCCGTTCGCGGATAAAATTTACAACTTGAAGAACAATTTCCTCAATTTTTTTAGAGTTGGAAATATTCTTTCTTAAAATTTCTTCTTGTTCGCCAAAGAATAGATTGATTTCCGAAAGAATTATTTCTCGAAATAACTCGTCTTTACTTTTAAAATAATAATAAAGGGAGTTTTTTTTCATGCCAAGCATTTTTGCAATGTCTTCGAGAGTAGTTTTATAATATCCGTAAACAGCAAATGCTTTCAATGCCGCATCAATTATCTGTTCTCTTTTAGAGTCATATTCAGACATTTGTTACTCCTTGTATTTTCGAACAATTTATTCTTATGTTCGAAAATTAGAATTTTCCAAACATAAAGTCAAATACATTTATTTGTTCACTATTTGCGGAAAAAAGATTTAATGTTTTTTATTTTTGTGTGTCCCATTTTGAATTTGTTATCCAAATCACAAAAAGAAAACAAAAAATTTTTTATCTTATAGATTTCCATTAACCAATCACGAGGTGAGAATGAAGATAATAAAGCCGATGAGATTACGAAAAGGTGACACTATTGGATTAATTTCTCCAGCTTCTTCACCGGAGGATTTAACTAAAATTGATAATGCTGTTATTTATTTTGAAAAATTAGGCTACTTTGTTAAAGTTGGTGAAAATGTTGGTAAAAGCGACGGATACTTAGCAGGAACCGATGAAGATCGATTAAATGATTTACATTCAATGTTTGCCGATAAAAACATAAAAGCAATCGTATCCATTAGAGGTGGTTACGGATCAGGTAGATTATTAGATAAAATAAATTATAATTTAATTAAAAGAAATCCTAAAATATTTATCGGTTACAGCGATATTACCGCATTAAATTTGGCAATATTCAAGAAAACAGGTTTGGTAACATTTGAAGGACCTATGGTAACCACCGATTTCGGAAGTATTATCGATCCTTATACAGAAGAAAATTTTTGGAAAATTGTTACTGCAAAAAAGAAATTCGGGAAATTGCAAAACCCTGATGGCGAAAAATTCTTTACACTTGCAAAAGGTAGAGCGGAAGGTAGAATACTTGGTGGAAATTTATCTATTTTAACTTCTCTTGCCGGAACTAAATTCTTCCCCGATTTCAAAAACAGTATTTTACTTTTGGAAGAATTAAATGAAGAGCCTTATAGAATTGACCGTATGCTAAATCATTTAAGATTACTTGGTGTCTTCGAAAAAATTGACGGAATAGTTTTGGGACGCTTTGTTGATTGTTATCAAAAAGCCGGTGAACGAACCGAAAGAACACTCAACCGTGTAATTTCCGAATATTTCGAAAATCTCGGGAAACCTGTAATTTATAATGTAAGTCATGGTCACGTAAGGAAAAATTTCACCTTGCCAATTGGCATCAGAGTAAAAATAAATTCCACTCGCGGTTTTATTGAAATTATGGAATCGGCAGTGGAATAGTAATAAAATCGTGCACCTTACAAATAAAATTTTTCATTTCAAAAATCAGTCTGTCCGTGATTTAGCATGGGCAATAGATTCTATCCCTCTTATCGAAAAAAATTTTGGAGAGGAGGTTCAATTTTTCAATGCCTATGAATGCAAAAAATATTTTGAAGAATTTTTACCGATATTAAAAGAACTTGATAAGAAAACCGATATTCTTGAAAAATATTTACATTCAAAAAATTCCAAGTTAATAGGCAAAAGATTTGAACATTTAATTGAATTTTGGCTTGATCATTCGCCAAAATTTGAACTTTCGGCATCCGGGTTACAGGTTTTTGACGGACAAAGAACTATAGGTGAATTCGATTTTATTTACTTAAATAAAGAGACAAACAAATTTACTCATTTGGAAGTTGCGGGGAAATTTTACTTATGGAATGGCAAAAGTTTATCGTTCGAAAATTTTGCTGCACCTAATTTCAAAGATAATCTTCAAAAAAAAATAAATTCAATTTTAGGAAAGCAAATTTTACTTTCCGAAACCGAACAAGGTAAAAGCTTACTTCGTTCAATTGGAATAAAAGAGGTTGTAAAAAAAGTTTGTTTCAAAGGATACATATTTTACCCTTTATTTTACGAACTCCCGAAAATTTTCCCCGTCGGACACTCGCACGGATTTTGGTTGCATTATGATGAGATTGAAAAACTCGAAGGTGAATATTGGCTAATATTGGAAAGGGGAAAATGGATTTCGCCTGTTTGCTGTGAAAACAATTATTTAACACGAAATGATTTCATTCAGCTAATTAAAAGATATTTTACGTCGAACAATTATCCGTTATTGGTTGTTAAACTGGCGAAAGAAAAAAATTATTTTGTCGAAGAAACGAGGTACTTTTTAGTTCACGAAAGTTTTTAGTGTTAAAATTTACATTTTGTCGATGAATTTATAATCAACATTAAAAACAATTTCATATTTTTACAATATGAAAAAATTCGCATACATATTTTTATTTGTTACGGCACTTGTTTTAACAGGCGAACTTGTTTATTCACCGCTTCTTCATAATCATAACGATTTGATTGAGCATAAAGATTGTCCCGCCTATTTAATTGTTTCGCATCAATATTCTGTAAATCCGACTTTTTCAATAATAATTGAATTTAACATTCCATTCTTTTCGGAAATTACACCTTTCGAAGAACTTCAATTAATTCCAAATCCATCTCTTCACACCCTTAAAAATAAAGCACCTCCGGTAGTTTGATTTATTTTCGCTAATAAAATCAAACTAATTTTATCATAAACTAAAACGGAGAGAAAAATGAGTAAAGGAACGTTTCTCGTTCTTTTGCTAATTGCGTTTAACGTAATTGTAGCTCAAAATGCGGATTCGTTGAAAATAAAAGAATTGGAAAAACGAATCCAAATTTTAGAAGAAAAAATGCAAAAGAACGAATTGAAAGAATTAATAAATAAAGCAGAAGAAAAAGCAACCGAAAAAACAATAGAGAAAAAAGACGTTGTATTCAAAAGCGGACAGCGTTCGCTACAAGCAATAAATCCCGAAATTAGTGTAACCGGCGATATGTTTGCTCAATACAGCGAACAAAAGATTAATAAATTTTTACGTAACGGATTTATTTTCCGCGGACTTGGTTTCCACATTGCGTCGGCACTTGACCCGTTTAGCACAATGAAAGCCGCAATTAGCGTAAATCCTTACGGAGTTGAGTTTGGCGAAGCTTACGTTACTTGGCACGATGTTTTACCGCGTTTGAGCATTACCGCCGGGAAATTCAGACAGCAATTTGGTGTAATTAATCGTTGGCATGTTCACGCACTCGATCAAGCCGATTTTCCGCTTGCTTTAACTACAATACTTGGTGAGGACGGCTTAAATCAAATCGGCGTTTCGTTCGATTGGCTAATGCCTGCAATCACCGCCAATGCAAACGAACTAACACTCCAAATTACAAACGGACAAAGCGAACAACTCTTTTCCGGCGAAGCTTTTTCATTCCCGTCCGTTTTAGTCCATCTTAAAAATTACTACGATATAAACGAAAACACATATTTCGAATTCGGATTAACCGGATTATACGGGAAAAACACATCGGAAAATAATTCGGATATTTTACACAATACTTATGTAGGCGGTGCAGATTTTACTTTGAACTGGGAACCGGTAAATCGTGCACATTACAATATGTTTGAACTCCGTTGCGAACTTTACTACGCAGATAAAAAAATCGACGAGGGAGAAATTACGGCATTCGGCGGGTATGTTTACGGACAGTACAAATTCAACGAATTTATTACTGCCGGTGTTCGTCTCGATGCCACACAGCCGTTTTCCCTTGAAAATAAAGGAGATTATCTCTACCAGGTTTCGCCTTATTTAACTTGGGAACAAAGTCATTGGGTTAAATTACGGTTACAATACAATTGGTTGAACAACAATTTCAATTCTCTCAATCCGGAATTTTCTAACGATACTGCACGTTTACAAATTGTTTTTGCTGTTGGACCTCATAAACACGATAGATATTAAGGAGAATTAAAAATGAAAAAGATAATATTCATTGCATTAATATTTTTATCCGCTCAAATCTTTTCGCAAAAACTTTTTGTTGTAACAACGCTTACAACTTATGCGAATATTGCCAAACAAATCGGGAAAGATAAAATTGAAGTTACCGCAATTGTTAAAGGCAATCAGGATGCACATTTTGTTAGACCGAAACCGAGTTATGCCGAGCTTTTGGCAAAAGCCGATTTGTTTATTTCCACAGGATTAGACCTCGAACTTTGGGTCCCTTCGCTTGTTGATATGTCGAAAAATCCGCGAATACGCTCAGGGCAACCCGGATTTGTTGCCGCTTCCCGCGGAATTGAACTTTTGGAAAAACCGGATGTCCTTTCCCGAAGCGAAGGCGGTTTACACATTTACGGAAATCCGCACATTACTACAAATCCGCTTAATTACAAGGTGATTGCCGAAAATATTGAAATCGGGCTTGAAAAAAACGACCCCGAAAATGCCGAGTTTTACAGAAAAAATCTTGAAGAATTTAATAAAAAAATTGACGAAAAAACTTTTGGTAAAGATTTACTAAATCTCCTCGGTAGTAAAATTTTAACAAAGTTAGCAAACAAAGGAAAACTAATTCCCTTTTTGGAAAACAACTCTTACAATGGGAAAAAACTTATCTCATATCTTGGTGGTTGGCTAAAAGAAGCAATGCCGTTTAGAGGAACAAAAGTTGTTACCTACCATAAAAATTGGACTTACTTTGTAAAGCTCTTCGGCTTGGAAATTGTAAACAATATTGAGCCGAAACCAGGGATACCACCTTCACCCAAGCACGTTGAGGAATTAATTCAAGAGATGAAAAAAGATAAAATACGCATTGTTATTGCCGCAAATTACTTCGACGAAAATAAAGTAAAATCAATTTGCGATAAAGTCGGTGCGGTTCCGGTAATTCTGCCGATTTACGTAAACGGAGCGGAAGGAACGGACGACGTATTTAAATTAACCGATTATTGGATTGAACATCTTAACAAGGCTTACGAAAAAGCATACGGAGCAAATAAAAAATGAATTTGAGTTTTTGGGATATTATCGGGCCGGCTTTTTTCGAGTGCTTAATTTTAGTGGGAATACATTCGTATTTAGGTTTACACGTAATTCGAAGGAAAGTGATTTTTGTCGATTTGGCTTTAGCGCAAATTGCGGCTCTTGGAACTACTGTTGGTTTTTTATTCGGAATTTTGCCCGGCACAACCGGCGCCTATTGGTTCTCTCTTTTCTTTACTTTCCTCGGGGCTGCGGTTTTTGCCATTGCGAGATTTCGTTCCGGTAAAATTCCGCAAGAAGCAATTATTGGAATTACTTACGCAATTGCCGCTTCGCTTTCGGTATTGGTTATTGATAAATCGCCACACGGTGCCGAACATATCAAAGAACTTTTAACCGGCTCAATACTTTGGGTAAAATGGAAAACAATTGCAACCGCGGCGGTAGTTTATGCCGCCGTGGGAATTTTCCATTTTATTTTCCGCGATAAATTTTTCCTCATCTCCGAAAATCCCGAAAAAGCCGAAAGCCTTGGAATTTCAATCCGGTTTTGGGATTTTCTTTTTTATGTTTCGTTCGGAATTGTAATTACGCATTCCGTAGGCACAGCCGGTGTTTTGCTTGTTTTTGTTTTTCTCGTTGTTCCCGCGATAACTTCTATGATGATTACCGATGTCCTTTGGAAACAACTTGTGCTTGGCTGGACAATGGGCGTAATCGTTAGTGTTTCCGGGCTTTATGTTTCCTACGTTGCCGATTTACCAAGCGGACCTGCCGTTGTAGTTTTTTACGGAATTGTTTTAATTCTTGTTTCTGTTGCACTTTACGTAAAACGCAGTGAAAACAAAGCGAAATCAATTCGTAATATTATAATCGGGATTATTTTAATTGTTGTTGCATTTTTCTTCTTGAAATTAATGGGCGAATTTTTCCACAAAAATCATCTTAATGAAAAAGGAAAAGAAATCACGAAAACACAAACGGTGCGAATTGATGAAATGTCCGATGTTCAATTATCAAAATATCTTGCGTCCATTAATAATGTTAGTGAGATTAACAAATTATTTAACACAACCGACGACGAATTAATCAAGATTAAAATTGCTTCCCGTGCAATAAAAATCGATAAACAAGCAGGATTAAAATTGCTAAACACAATAAAATCGGAAACAGCATCGCCATTTGTTAAATTAAAGGTTAATGAAATAATTGCAAACACAAAGTAATTGTTTCAAACTTTTTGGGTGAATATAAATTATTTGGGAATTAGGAATTAAGGAAAAATAAATTCTATTCAATAATTAAATCGGTTTTACCCCACTCAACAAATTTCGATTTTATGAAATCGATTGATTTATTATGTGCTTCCGCCGGATTTCCGTTAATTTCAATAGGTTCACCAAAAGAGAATCTAACAGTTCTATCAATATTTATTTTTCCAAAATCTTTAATAATTTTGCCGGGGAGCCAAGCGTCGGTAGCTAATGCAATCGGAATAATCGGGACATTTGAACGTTGAGCCAATTTAATACCTAACGAATTAAATTCTTTCGGAGTGAAAGTTCTTGCTCTTGTTTTTTGAGGGAAAATTACAATCGATTTCCCTTCCGAAAGTTTTTGTTTCCCTTGTTTTAATACAATTTGTAAATCTTCTCGCGGATTTTTTCTCCCTACAACAATTGGTTCGCGAGCAGCCGTAACAGCACCGAACAGAGGAAATTTGAGCAATTCTTTTTTCATCACAAAAAGAATTCGTTTAACAGGATGAATAATTGAGGGAAGAACTAAAGTTTCCAAAGAGCTCATATGATTTGCTACAAAAACAACAGGAGTATCAATTTTTAAGTTTTCCAATCCTTCAATGCAAATTTTGCCACCTGCTTTTTCGAATATTCTAAAAATAGCGTAAGAAGATTCTATCCATCTTGCGTCGTTATAAACTTCTTTAATTGCCCAATCGTTTGCAATTGCAAAAACTGAAACTAATTTGATGTAAAAATAAAAGGTAGGGAAAGCGGAATAGACCAAATCATTTTCTTTTGTACAATATTCATTAAGTCCTTCTAAATGATTTGGTAAATACATTTTAACCCTTCGGAAATTATGTGACCCCAACGGGACTCGAA
>CAYZGB010000013.1:0-27716 GCA_964477915.1 uncultured Melioribacter sp.
TATTCATCATTGATAACCGGGAGTAGGATGATCTAAAATATGCCAATCCAAAGTTCCGTCGTTTGTGTCCATTCCGGGTAAACGGCGTTCCATTGATTTTCCGCTGTATTTAGGTGGACTTTGCACCCAACCGCGATCAACTCTATCGTCAAGTGTTAAACGTCTGTTCCCGTTCGATTGATACTCAACGCCATCTAAAATCGTATCAATATCAATTCCGTCTGACCAAACGGTATCGCGTCCGTCACCAATAATAATAACATCGGAAGTAAGACTAACATAAAAATCTACGGTTCTGTCCATTCTTATGTTATACAAATTCGGAACGTCGGGATTATCGAAATCGGAAGCGGAAAGTTGATTGTAAAATTCCCAATCGGCGTGGCTTAAATCAATACTTGTCGAAACCGTTTGTGTATGGTCGTAAGCTGTTTGTGCAAGAACTTTGTACGTATGCGGTTCAAAAGGATAATTATGTTCTCCGGGATGTCCTGGGAACTTGAAGATGTATGTTACTCCGTCAATATCGCCGTCGTTTCCCCAATCGCAGCCAGGTCCGCATTCATCATTGCCGGAAAGCCTTGCCACAATCATTCCGTCCAAATATTGCGTACTATCGCTTGCATTGTAGAGTTCAATATATTGATCGTAAAAGAAGTAAAAATTATTTACTGGACCGCTAACATAAAGTTCGTTTATTACAATTGAACCGAGAGAAACATTTTTAGTGTAAACATTCAAATCAATTGATTTACCGGAATAAATTTCAACATCTTTTACAGAGCCAACCATTAACACCGAATCGAGCGAAGGATGATAACCTTTTGCGGAAATCTGATAAATTGCCGAAGGAATATTTTTAATGGAAACAAAACCGGTTTCATCGGTATGATATTGTAAATTACCGTATTCGGAAGTAAGAATTATCTCGGCATTAGGAATATAATCGATTGAGTCAATCATCGAAGCCGAATCAATTTTTGCGTGAATATTTACTTGCGCTTCCCCATCTACTTGAACGGGCATTTCTTCTTTTTTACAAGAAGAGAAAATCATAGCCGATATTAACAGAACCACCGATAAATATTTAATCTTACGGTGCATCTTTATCTCCAAAATTTATCGAAAATCATACTAAACTCAATTCCGTAATAAATATCGGGATTGCGTTTAGTTTCAATTTCTTTGGCAACTTCAACATTATAATATCGATAATACGCCGGATTATCCAAAAAGTTATTAACATAAAAAGAAACTTCCGCACCTGGGAAAAGCGATTTTGAAATACTAAAATTCAACAACCATTTATTAGGATAAGTAAATATCGCTTCCTTAAATTTTCTAACTTCCAGTTCTCTTTCGGTTAATAAATTATAATCAACCGGTTCTAAATTATAATATTGAAAACGTTCGCGAACAATTTGTTCGGCGCGTAGCGTAACCCATAGTCCTAATTGTCTGTTAGTATATTTCAAATAATAATTGATTTGAAATTTATCACTCCATTTCCCTTGCGACGGATATGTCCAACCAATCAAAGTATCGCCTTGCGGTGAATGAACAACGTAGTTAGGATGTTGTCCCCAACTTTCGTTCGGGTATAAATCGTAAACATAGCCGGCACCAGGATAATTGTTGTAGTTGTACGAACCTACAACCGTAAAATTAATATTCAGCGGTTTAATCTTTGCCGTTCTAATTCTGAATTCCAAACCGCGTGAAAAACTTTTACCAATGTTTGCACTTGTTGAATATTGATCGACGTAATAAACGGTACTATCGAAAGTAGTAAAAACGGGATGAATAATTGACGCAGGTTGGTTTGTCCTTTCGCGATAATATGCTGAAAATGTTAAACCTACACGGTTCCATAGTTTTTGATCAAAAGAAATTTCGGATTGAAAACTTTTTATTCCTTTCAGATCGGGGACCCAACGATTGTAGCGGAAATATTCAACTTCGCCACTAACGGGATTACGCCATTGCATTACTTCTTCCGGTGGATAAAGCGTACTTAGCGGTGGTGTTTTGGAAGATTTTCCGGCTGTAATTCTTATTTGATTGCTTCGCGACGTGTATAAAATCATACTTACACGCGGATTAAAATAGCTACCTTGACGAGATTTTATTAAATCACCATCGCCCCACAAACCCGAAAAATTAAATGCGTAAGGATTGTACATATCGTAACGAAAACCGAGTAGCAAAGAAAAATCAAGAAGGAAATGTCCGGTAATTTTATCTTCGGCATAAAAACTCAATTGTGTAAGCCCTGGAATATCATCGTACGAATAGGAACGGCGTTTTGAATTGTAACCGTAATAATTAAAAACCGTATCGATTATTATTCCGTCGCCGGTATTCACATCGTACTGAATTTCCGAACCTACAAGAACTTTGTGAATAATATCGCCTGTAAAGAAAACATCGGTGTAATTGAAATTTCCTCCGGTTGTCCATTGTACACCTTTATTATCAAGCTCGCCTATGTACGAGGCAACCGTATCGCCTTCCGGCGTTACAACATATTCCGTACGCAAACGGGATTTATGCGAATTAATTTTTTTGTACTTGACGTATGCCGCATAATCAATTCGGGACGTTGAATAATCGAAAACGTATTTCCCCCACGTATTAAAGGATAATCCAAAACCGCGATTGTAATTTTTCGTTTTCATTAAATCGCCCTTCGGCTCTTGCTCGTCCGAAATTCCTTGTCCGCTTAATTTATAGTTTGCCTCCCAAGCGTTTTTAAAAAGCAAAGTGGAATAAACAATCTGTCCGGTATATCGAGTAAATTCATCACCGGTTAGTCTTAAATCGCGTTCGCTTCTGGCAACATTAATATTGTAACTTAAAGCGTTTTTTGAATTTCCGAGATTAAAACCTCCACCTAAATTTGCCTCGGTTGTTGAAGGATTATGTTTTACCTTTAATCTATTTGGCTTTGCACCGATTTTAGTACGCAACTCAATTATTCCGTTTGTAAAATCGCCGTAACGTACCGAAGGTAAACCGGTAACAACTGTAATCGATTGAACATTATCGGCTGGAATGGAACGCAAATCTATTCCGCGACCAAGTGTTCCTCCACCGAATTTCGCTCCGGTTAAAGATTCGAACTGTAAATTCGCATTGTTCGATTCGGGCATTCCGTCAATAATTACTTTTGTACCGAATGCAGATAAAGCGTCGGCATCATCTCCACGAATCGCAACTTGTCCGGTTTTATCCAAGCCGGGGTTATCGCTTTTTTGAATACCCGGAACCAAATCCAAAACATCTCCAATATTTGTCGCTTGATAGTGTTCAATTTCGGCGGAAGAAATTTCAGTTTTACTTTCGGCATCGCGTGGAATTAAATCCGCTTTTGCTGTAACAGTAATTCCACCAATGTTAAAAGATTTTTCTTTAAGCTGAAAATTTACTTCAACAGTTTTACCGGCATAAATTTTTATCTTTTTTATTTCGGGATTATATCCAACAAACGAAGCCTTAATTTTATATTCACCGGTAGGAATATTTTTAATAACATATTTACCCTCTTGGTTAGTTGCCGCACCTAAACTTGTCCCCAATAAAATAACATTAACCCCAAGAAGAGGTTCATTTTTTATATCCGTAATAGTTCCTTTTATTTTTCCAGTCTGCGTCTTTTTAGATTGTGAAAAAGTTGGTTGTGCAATCAAAAGAATAAGAAAAATAAATAATAAATTAATGTAGCTAATTCGAGATTTCATATGGAAACAAGAACAGGTTAATGATATGTTTTTTTATTTCGAAACAAATATAAAAAAATTTATTCTAATTAAGAAAAAAAGACTAATTAATAAACTTATTTTTTTCGTTAAATACAGCCAAAAAAAATTATTAATTTTTAATTTATCAGAATAAAATTATTAAGCATTTGTTAGAATTTAATTAGAAAAAGGTTTATTCTATATTAAACATTAAAATGCACTAAAAATAGAAGTACAAAATCAACAATATTTAATCAGATGATTTATAATTGATTTATTTAATAAGGAAACATAAATTCTCTAAATTAAATTGCAGTTTAATTTACCTATCTTTATTTTGCAATAAAAAAAATCGGGATAAAGTATGAACGTCGATAAAGATTTACAATCGATGCAAGAAGCACGCGACCTTGCAAAAATTGCGAAAGAAGCACAAGCGGAATTTCGTCATTTCAATCAATCGCAAGTGGACAAAGTAGTCAAAGCAATGGCTGATGCCGGATACGCAGAATCCGAAAGGCTTGCAAAACTTGCACACGAAGAAACCGGTATGGGCATTTGGCAAGATAAAGTAAAGAAAAATCAATTTGCCACAAAAGATGTTTACGAATCGATAAAAAATCTTAAAACGGTTGGAATTATTGACGTTACGCACAATGGGAAAATTGTAAAAATAGCGGAACCAATGGGTGTAATTGCCGCGTTAATTCCAACTACCAATCCAACTTCTACCGCGATGTACAAAGCAATAATATCGCTTAAAGCACGTAACGGAATTGTTGCCTCGCCTCACCCGCGTGCAATTCGTTCAACTATGGAAGCACTTAAAGTAATGAGCGATGCTGCCGAAAGTGCCGGTGCACCGAAAGGATTAATTCAATGTATGAGTAATCCAACGCTGCAAGGAACCCACGCATTGATGAGTGATGAGAACATTTCGATGATTCTTGCAACCGGAAGTAACGCAATGGTAAAAGCCGCATACAGTGCAGGAACACCTGCTCTTGGCGTCGGCTCGGGTAATGTTCCCGCTTTTATTGAAAGAACTGCCGATGTGGAAAAAGCGGTAAAAGATATTATTGCAGGAACAACTTTCGATAACGGAACTTTGTGTTCATCCGAACAATCGATGATTGTCGATAGACCGATACGGGAAAAAGTAATTGAAATTGCAAAACAAAACGGCGCTTACTTCTTAAACGAAAATGAAAAATCAAAACTTTCTTCGGTTATCGTAAAAAACGGAAAAATCAATGCTGATATTGTGGGACAATCTGCCGAATTTATTGCCGAATACGCCGGATTTTCTGTGCCAAAGGGAACAAAAGTCTTAATTGCTTACTGCGATAAAGTAGGCGAAGAAGAACCGCTATCACGCGAAAAACTTTCGCCCGTGCTTGCATTTTACACTGTTGACGGTTGGCTCGAAGGTTGTCATCGTTCAATTGAAGTATTGAATTTCGGTGGGTTGGGACACACAATGGTAATTCATTCCAACGATAGAGACATAATAATGAAATTTGCACTCGAAAAACCTGCATTTAGAATTGTAGTAAATACTTTAAGTTCGCTTGGTGCAGTTGGTTCAACAACCGGATTGTTACCTTCGCTAACTCTCGGTGTTGGAACTTGGGCAGGCTCAAGCATTTCGGAAAACGTTTCGGCAAAGCATTTGATTAATATTAAAACGCTTGCATTCGAAAGTAACCCGATAAATCAAGGGCACGCGATTACATCTTACGACGAACGCATTGGTTACACGCCTCCTGCTGTTGGCGGTAATTTCACTTCGGCAATTGAAGATAAACTTCGTGCAAGAGCCGGAAACCCGACGGTTAATCCATTTTATTCACCTTCAAAAGCAAAACCGTTTTCGGCAAATAAAGAGAGCGGAGAATCAATTAAACTTGGCGAAGGAATTTCGGCTACCGAAGTTCAACGCATCATTAACGAGTTCAAAAAAAATTACGGTAACTGATGCTTGAAATTCAGAATAAAGTAAAGGAGTTTTGCGAACAAAATAACTTAACCGGTAATGCCGAAACACGTTTGCTCGATACCGTTTCCGAACTTGGCGAAGTTGCAAAAGAAATTCTCAAAAGCACAAGTTACGGAAAACAACCTTTTAAGAAATCCGAAAAACTTGAAGAAGAACTAGGAGATTTGTTTTTTTCACTTCTAACTTTTGCTAACGAAGTTGGTGTTGATTTAAATGAAGCCTTGCAAAATGTATTGGAAAAATATGAGGCACGTTTGAAACGTGGCGGAGCCGGTTCGGAATTTGAAGAAAAGAAGACAAACACTCACTAATGGTAAAACGAAGATTAAAATCCGCAATCGGAAGAAGTTATTTTTCTAAAAAAACATTATTAAGAAATAACATCTTTCTTTTCCTAACACTATTTGCAATTGTATTTGTAAAGCCTTTATTGAAGCATCTCGACAGTAATGATATTATTTTTAACATTTTACTTTCGTTTACAATCTTAACAGCAATTGCTTCGCTTGATTTCAACAAAAGAAGATTGCTTCATCTTTCTTATGCCGGATTATTTACTCTGCTATTTGTTTGGCTCGGATTTTTTATGAACTCTCTCGTAATAAATTTCACAAAATTCACTTTGCTAATTTTATTCAATCTTTTTATTACTTACTCAATGATTAACCACGTTGCACGTCAGAAAAACGTAGATGCAACAATGATATTAAATGCCGTAAACAGTTATCTTTTCCTCGGAATAATTTTCGCAATGTTATTTATTCTTACCGATGTTCTTTACCAATTTTTTTACGGATTAAATGGAGCGACGGTTAATTTCAATTATACAAACGCCCCGAAAATAATTGATTATTTTTACTTTGCTTTTATTAGCCTTACTACCGTTGGCTATGGCGATGCAGTTCCTTCAATTCCGTTAACGCGTTCGTTGGCAATGCTTGCGGGAATTACAGGGCAGCTCTATCTTTCAATAATTATTGCAATATTAATCAGTAAATTTTTAGCAAACGAAGAACGGAAATAACTATGAAAAAAAGAATTTTGTTTTTTCTATTATTCGGTTACACAATAGTTTTCGGACAAATCGGAATTTCAATAGATGGTGGCGGATTTTTCCCCGTTGGTGAATTTTCCAAAACATACAAGCAGTTAGGCTACGGCGGTGAGTTTACATTCGATTTTATTAATACTTCATCAATGTCGCTTGGAATTCTTGCCGGTTACCAATATTACGAAGCCGACGAAGAAGCATTAAAAAATATGCTACTCGATGAATTAAATAGTTCGTTAAAGAACAATGCAGATAGCTACATCGATTTAAGTTTGGAAGCACCGCTTAAAATTTATCCGCTTGTTCTTTCTGCAAAATATTTTATTAAAGGAAGAAAATGGAAACCGTTTTTCTTTTTCGAAGCGGGCTTATTTTTTTATGATTTACGCTTGAACGGCACGTTACGCATTGGCAATGATATTTATCCGCTTGAAGAACAAATTGAAAAACGCAACAGCACAATGTTGGCTTTGGGCTTTGGAACAAAATATAAAATTACAAGGAAATTTTACCTTACGGGAAAATTCAAATGGAGTATCTTCAACAATGTAAGTAAACTGGAAGCAGATAAAGACGAAAAAATCAAGAGCATAAATAAAACCGTGCAAACACTGGGTTTGGTTGTTGGTGTAAATTATCTTTTTTGAGATTATTAAATTTTGTTGACATTAGGAAATAGAAAATCATTTCTTAAATTTTGCAAAAAAGATTGCGATTAAATTCAAAAAGAACGAACCAATCAAAACGTACCAAGTCCAAGCAATACCGGAAAAGAATACAATATAAATCATAAAAAGAATAGTTAACCAAAATAAAATTAATGCATCCTTTTCATTTATCTTTTTTTGAAAAATACCGGCAATAAAAATTCCGAGTAATCCGCTGTATGTAAAAGAAGCAATTCCAAGTGCAATTTCAATAACCGATTTTGTTGTATAAATGAAAAAGAACGCCGAAAGCATTAACAACAAAGCCCAAATAACGGAAAAGAGTCTTGAAAAGAAAAGTTCATTCGAACTAATTTTATCGGTGAATTTCCCGGACGAAAAAATATCGTAAACAGTTGATGATGCCATTGAGTTTACAGAGCCTGCTATTGTTGAAATTGCAGCAGCAAAAACTCCGGCAATTATTATTCCGGCAAGATACGGTGGCATTTGTGAAGTAATGAATTTAACAAAAATTTCATCAGCTCTAATATTTGTAGTTCCGTAAAATGCAAATAATTCAAGACCAATAAAGAGGAAAAAGAACATTTGAACAAAAACTACAAATCCACTTAATATTACCGATCTTTGTGCTTTACGTAAATCGCCAATAGATAAAAGCCTTTGGACAATTAATTGATCCGTGCCGTGAGAAGCCATCGACAAAAACATTCCTCCCAAAATTCCACCCAAAAGTGTGTAAGGATGTTTGATAAATTCCGCAAAAGAATAATTAAAACCTAAATTGATAAATCTCAACTTCGAATTTTCGGACGCAATCTCAATAACTTTCGAAAGCCCGTGAGGAGAAAGAACATTAAGAATAAAAATGCCGGCAATAATTGCTCCGCCAATATAAACAATCATTTGCCACACATCCACCCAAATTACGCTACGCATTCCTCCAAGCAACGAATAAGCCAAAGCGATAAGAGCAATTATGATAATTGCATAAAAGTAATTAATATCAAGTAAAAATTTTAGTGGAATTGCCGTGGCGAAAAGTCTAACACCATCGGCTGCAATTCGGGTAAAAAGAAAAACGATTGATGCGGTTTTACGCATTTTTTTACCGAAACGTTTTTCGAGGAAATGATAGGAAGTAGTTAGTTTTCCTTCGTAAAACTTCGGTAAAAAAAGATATGCAACAATTACACGTCCAATAATATAACCTAAAACAACTTGTAAAAAAGTTAAATCGTGTAAATAAGAAATTCCCGGTAACGAAATAAAAGTAAGCGTGCTTGTTTCGGCAGCAACAATTGAAAAAGTTACAGCGTACCATTTTACATTACGTGAGCCTAAAAAATAATCTTCTGCACCGGTTAATTTTCTGCGAGCAATAAAGCTAATGATTGGAAGTGTTAAAAAATAAAAGAGAATAATCAGTAATTCGATTTGCAATTTTTAATTGCCTTTTAATTCTTCAATTGCCTCTTCAACCGAATCGGTCATTTTTAATATTCTATCGAGTTGGGAAATCTTAATCAATGTTCGTACACTTTTATTTGCTCCGGCAATTCTTATTTCACCACCCTCATCGTGTAACATTCTAAAAGCAAGTAAAATTGCACTTAAACCGGAACTGTCACAATATTCAACATCGGATAAATCAAAAATTAGTTTTTTTACTTCTTCGGCATTTAATAAAATGGTAATTTCTCCTTTTACCAAGCCGGCTATTTGGGAATCGAATCGTTTTTCGGCAACCTTAAAAATTACTACGTCATCAATTCGTTTAATTTCATAATTAAAATATTCACTCATAACATTACCCAAAATGAAATTTATTCTTTGTGAATTTACAAATTTCCAAGTTATTTTACATTAATTTATTCGTAGATATTTTTTCTTAGATAAAAATTCACAACCCCGCATTGTGCAGGGTTGTGAAATTACGAAAGATTATCTTTATTGAACTTTAGGTAGATCTGCCAAGTAATGCATAATGGTTTCTTCGGGTAAACTGTAATCTTCAAGTTTATTGTTGATGTATGATTCGTATGCACCTAAATCCAAAAAGCCGTGTCCCGAAAGATTAAATAAAATTGTTTTCTGTTCTCCGGTTTCTTTACATTTATTTGCTTCCTCTACTGCACCTTTAATTGCATGAGCACTTTCCGGTGCGGGTAAAATTCCTTCTGTCTGTAAAAAGATTTTTGCAGCATCGAACACTTCAATTTGGTGGAAATTTTGTGCTTCGATAATTTTTTCTTCGTACAATTTCGAAACCGTTGGTGCCATTCCATGGTAACGCAAACCCCCGGCGTGAATTGAAGGCGGAATAAACGAATGTCCGAGAGTAAACATTTTTAGTAAAGGTGTAAAACCAGCAGTATCACCAAAATCGTATGCAAGTTTCCCTTTTGTAAGCGAAGGACAAGAAGCGGGTTCAACAGCAATTACTCGCAAATCCTTTTTTTCGCCGTTTAGTTTATCGTGTAAAAACGGAAAACTTAATCCGGCAAAATTACTTCCGCCACCGGCACTTGCAATAATTATATCGGGATATTCACCGGCTTTTTCCAATTGTTTTTTCGCTTCCTGTCCGATTATCGTTTGATGTAACATTACGTGGTTTAATACGCTACCAAGCGAGTAATTTGTTTTTTCATCCTGAACAGCCATTTCGATAGCTTCACTAATTGCAATTCCAAGCGAACCCGGGGATTCGGGATCTTGCTCTAAAATTGCTTTACCGGAATTTGTTAGATTTGATGGACTTGCAACAACTTCCGCACCGTGTAATTGCATCAAAGTTTTTCTGTATGGCTTTTGATAGAATGAAACTTTAACCATAAATACTTGCAAATCCAAACCAAAATGTTGTGTTGCAATTGATAATGCACTTCCCCACTGTCCGGCACCGGTTTCGGTTACAATTTTCTTTATTCCGGCACGCTTGTTATAATATGCTTGAGCAATTGCCGTATTAGTTTTATGACTTCCGGCAGGATTAACTCCCTCGTATTTATAATAAATTTTAGCAGGTGTTCCTAAATATTCTTCCAATCGATAAGCACGATAAAGTGGCGTTGGACGACTTAACGAATATATTTCGAGAATTTCTTCGGGAATATCAACAAAGCGTTGCGGACTCATCTCTTGTTCAATTAATTCCATTGGAAAAATAGCGGACAAATCCTCGGGTGAAATCGGCTCGCCAGTTTGAGGATTTAGCGGAAGTGCAAGTGGCGAAGGTAAATCCGGCAAAATATTATAATATTGCCTTGGCATTTCTTTCGTCGAAAGATAGATTACGTTTTCTCTCATAATTTGATGCTCCTTAAATTTGTTATTTGATAAATGTTAAATGTTATTTAAAACTAAAAAAGCCGCATTCGGTAAAACGCGGCTTTATAAAAATCAAAAGCCGCGAATAGTCTCCGACTATCCGCGGCCAAATAAAATTTATTGACGGCTTAGGATAGCGGAGCGAAATTGCTCCACCACCAAGCCCAAACGTTTGAAACAATATTATTATTTGCAAAATCCATACTATAAATCTAATAATTTTTTTTTAAAGTAAAAAATTTTTTGCACTTTTTAATCGAAGTTACACTTGATTTTACTACAACAAAATTTTATTTAGAATTACAATCTTGTAAATCAATAAAATGTTCATTAATTTTGATAAGAAAAAATAAAGGAATTTATTATGGCACTCGAAAAAGGATTGGTCGTAGAAAAACACGAAACGGATTCGTTAGAACATAAAGTTTATTCTTTCATCGATTCGTTAAGTGAATATTTACCTATTAGTAATGACAGAGCAAGATTAAGTTACGACTTAATCAAGTATTTTTGGGGCGAAAGTGATACGGTTGATGTTATTGTAAAGAAAAACAAAGTAAAAATCGAAAATATTACTTTTGAAGAATTAGTACGCAAAATAGAAAGTGGATTGAGTGAAATAAAATAACATTTTGGCCTCCTTATTTTATTTCCCTCCATTTTGAACGCTCCTACGGGAGCGTTCTTTAATTTAAAATTCCGCAGCGAATCTTTACTGAAAATTTCCCTTCTGCTTCTACCAAATTAGATTTGATGAAAACAACTTCATTGTTAATCGATTTCAATGCATTTACGGATTTAACTATTCCATTCGATTTTTTATTAAAAATATTTGTTTTTACATTCCAATCCGTAAGACAATTTTTAATTGAATTTTCCAATTTTTCAAAGGTTAATGTAGCATTATCACCTATCTCCAAAAGTAAATAGTTTTTTTCAAAATTGATTTTTGCTTTCGAAAACTCTTGCGGAAAAATCATTCTAAGCTCAGAAATTCTGTTATTAATAAATGAAAAATTCGTTTTTGAATGTGCCGAAATAAAATTCCAAAATTCACAAAGTGATAATCTTTTTTGAGGCTTAACCGAGATTGAATCGGCAAAACCAATTTTACTTTTAAATGTGCCGGTTTGATTTTCACCTCCGATAACATAAAATTGCCAATTCCCGCTTTCATTAATCTTCTTAACAAAAACAATATTTTTTCCGTCTTTACTATTAAAAACAAATTTATTTCCCGTCGGCGAAACAAGTAAAATTAAAGGTGTAAACATACTTGTATTAAAATCTACCGAAAAATAATCTCCTTTATTCAAATGAATTTCATAATTCGAATATCTGCCAAGATTTTTTTCTACCGGATCATTAATAGTAAGCGAATCATTTATTACAAATGATTCCACATTAAAATCTTTACCGGTTTGTCCGTAAATAATAGTTGAGATGAAAAATAAAATTAATAATCGTTTCATTTAATAACCTCCGTACTAACACCATCTTCTTTTATAAAAAACCAAAGTGCCGCGGAAATTGCAAGCGAAATAGTAGCAATAATAAAAATTAAACTTTTATCAGATGCTTCGTTTACGGCTTGTCCTATTCCAAAACTTGCAACAAGCTGCGGTAAAACAACCGAAAGATTAAATAAACCCATATACAATCCCATTTTACTTTGCTCTACTTTTTGGGACATAATAGCAAAAGGTAAACTAATTGTTGATGCCCAACCAATTCCCAATACAATCATAAAAAGATAAATGGCAAATGCTGAATAACCGAAGAACAAAATTCCGGCGTATCCAATAGCCATAATTGCAATAGATAACGTGTGAACTCGAACTCGCCCGAATTTTCGAGCAAAAGGTTCGAGTACAAAAGCTGGCAAAAGAGCACCAACGGCATTTAGGATTAAGAAGCTAATTGAAACAATTCTTCCCATTTCTATTTGTGTTTCTTGGGGAATTACGGAAGAATCTGAAAACCCGTAAACTTTATATTGAACGTATGCAAACATATAAACAAACATTGTTTGTATTCCAATCCAAGTAAAAGAATGGGCTGCAAGTATTTTGCGAAATTCCATTTTTCCATTTTCGGATGTTTCTTCTGTTGAATTTCTTTTAAGAAGAGTTTCCAATATAAAATAAAAGGTAATTACAATTGTTAAATAAATTATGTATTTATTACTTTCGTTGCCCGAAAGCCTCGCTATAATTGCATAAACAGCATAAATCAAAAAGCCCCAAAGCGGACGGATATCGTTTAGTATTTGCAAAGCGGAAGTTTTTTCATTAAATGGATTATTATCGTTAGTGTTTAATTTTCGAGGTTCTTCGATGAAAAAAGGTGGGAAAACGGAAAGAATAAAAACAAGAATAACGCCGGAGTAAATGAGTATGTAATTATTCCATATTGCACCTATTACATAAGCAAGCACTCCGAATGTTCCGGAAATTGTTTGCATCCAAGTGTAACCTTTTGTTCGTTCAACACCTTCGGGAGTAACATCGGCAATAATGGAGCGAGTGGGATTAAACCCTACATTAATTGCCAAATCCAAGCTTAAAGCCACTGCAATTGCTACACCCAAAATGCCATCGAAACCCAAAGTCGAAGAAATTACATCGATATTTGGTAAAGCAAGCAAAGCTAACGAAGCTAAAACCCCACCTATTAAAATAAAAGGTCTTCTTCTACCTCCCCAAAACCAGACATTATCGCTAATTATTCCAAAAATTATTTGTCCTAAAATTCCTGCAATTGGTCCGGCTGCCCAAACAAGTCCGACATCATCAATTTTTAGTCCGTATTTTGTACTTAAAATCCAGCTTAAAGCCGAAATTTGAACCGATAATGCAAATCCCATTGCAGTTGCCGGAAGAGAAAGAATTACATAAAACGATTTGCTAAGTTTTCTTTGAATATCAAGCATTATTTTTTCTCCGCTTCAACTTTCAATACAACAGCATCCTCAAATTTTCTTAATGATATTTTCTCGGATAAATTATTCTCAATATCAAGTCTTTTCCAAAAATACTTTTTATCCTCTATTCTATCCGGCTCACCAAGTTTATTTACAAGCGTTTTATTGATTCGTTCAAATATTTTTTCTGTATTTGGAAACTTTATTGTGTATTCAAAAAATTTACCATTTCTGCTTTTTAATTCCCATTCGTTTACATCTATTCCAGCAAATTTGGAACCGCTAAAAAATAAACTCATTGATTTTTCGGCACGATTGATTTTGTAACCATTATAGTCTGCCCGAAGAGTATTTTCCATATAATTTTTAATATCTGTAACATCTGAATTCCATTTCAGATTTTCTAAGCCACCAAGGAACTCTCTTTTGTTCGCACAAGAAATCAACAACAAAACCAAAGAAAGATAAACTATTTTTTTCAAGCCAACCTCCTTCAAAAATTTTTTACAATAAATAATTATTGAAACAATTTTTTTCGATTAGGAACAATAATTTATTTTTTCGAGTAAAAATATATGTAATAGAAAGAGGAAAAGATGAAAAAAATAAAAATTTTTTTCTTGTTTGTTCTTCCCATTTTTTTGATTAGTTGCTCAACATTCGAAAACTCAACAATTTACGATCATCCCGTACGTTATTTTACATCTACAATAATGAATGCCGATAGATATTTTATTACTCTTTCCAATCAAACAGTTTGGGAAACGGATCAACTTTCTACTTTCGCAAATCTTTCGCCAGTTTTAATAGTCCTTGACGAAAATGTTAACGTCGGAGAAATGTATGTAGGAAATATGAAATACAAAATCCACGGCGGTAATTCCGATGATTTCTTTTACAGAACCGGCTACTTGCAAATTATGCAATCATACGATTCCACCAAATACGTAATAACACTACTGAATAACACAAAATGGGAAATTCCAAAACAGTTTAATCAATTTGTTAAAAAATGGGCGTACGGTTCGGAAGTAATAATTACCGAAGACAAAAATTTTATGATTAACGCACGACGACGCGAACAAATACCGGTTAGACAAATTCATTTACATAAAAAAATTAAGAATGTAATTTAATTTCGGGATTCAACATATTGTTAAACAGATTAAACCTTAAAACTACGCCTACAAAAAATTTTTTATTTATCTTTGAATAAAAAATCGGAGAAAAAATGCCAGCTAAAATTTACTCGGTTGTGGAAGCGGAAATACTTGTGCGTCCCGACGATATTGATATGAACAATCATGTACATTACTCAAAATATTTGGATTTTCTTTTAACGGCTCGCTACATTCAAATGGAAAAAGATTACAAAATGTCAATGGAAGAATTTACGGAACGTGGTTTAACTTGGTTTGCTCGAAGTATTACGATGAATTTCAAACGTGCATTAAAATTAGGTGATACAGCACTTGTAAAAGCCCAAATAACCGGAATTAAAGGGGCTTCAGTTTTTCTTGATTTTTGGATATACAAAAAAGGTAGCGACAAAATTTACGTTGATGGCAACGGCGAATTTGTGATGCTTTCCATTAAGTCAGGGCGTCCGCAAAGAATTCCCGCAGATGTAATAGAAAAATATTCAATCTAATTCCTGCATTTTCTTGAAATCCGGCTTTTTGTAAGGTTCAAGAAAAAATTCAAAAATTATGTTTGTTAAACGAAATAAAGTTTCATTTGAAATAAAATTGTCTTTTCGACTCTCGAGTGCAACTTGTTGCGAGGGGTGAGAAATCTCTAAGAACGAAAAAAAGATTTCTCCTTGGCGACTGTGTCGCCTGCGTCGAAATGACAGCAAAGTCCCGTAGGGACGACATCTTTGTAGGGAAAAAAAGAGAAAGAAAAAAAAATCATAAGCTCCGTAGGAGCGAAACCTGTGAATTGTGAGCAGTGAGAAGTGAGCGGTGAGCGGAAAATCAGCGTCCAGTAGTCAGCGGTCAGCGTTCAGTCTTGAGGTATCGGGGGAAACTATTCAGTTTCTCCGTCCGAAACTGAGTTTCGGACGGAAATAGCATCCGAAATTTTATTTCGGGTAGTCCCGTAGGGATGACATCTTTGTAGTAAAATATTCCTAATAAAATTAAAGCTCCGTAGGAGCGACAGAAAAATAAATTCGAATAAACGAAACAAAGTTTCGTGCATTAGTTCCGAACGAAATACAATTTCGTTCGGAGGTAAATCGCTGAAATTCCCGGAGATTGCCACGCCCTCGCTCCTGAAAAGTTGCGTGGGCTTGCAATGACACGATTAAGAATGAACTTTTAACTAAAAAGATTTCTCCCCCGACTTCGTCGGGGTTCGAAATGACAGCATAGACGAACCTTTTCACTTTCCTACATTTCATTCAACATTCATAATTCAACATTCAACATTACAAACTCTATGAACTTTCAACAAAAAATTTCCCCCTATTCCTTTTAACCTTTTTACCTTTTAACCTTTCTGATATTTTTCAATCAAACACTAATTTTCTTTTCATTATATTTTCATTCCAAAAAAAATAAATTAATCGAATAAAAATGAATGCAATTACCGAAACAAATTTTGAAAATCTAAAACTGCTAAATCGTGGTAAAGTCCGCGATATTTACGAATTGGAAGACAATCTTTTACTTGTTGCAACCGATAGAATTTCCGCTTTTGATGTAATACTGAATGAAGGAATTCCGGACAAAGGGAAAATACTTAACAAAATTTCGGAGTTCTGGTTCGATTTTACGAAAGAGATTGTTGATAATCACCTTGTTACAACGGATGTAAATGAATTCCCCGAAAATTGCAAGACTTACGCTGAAATATTAAAAGACCGCTCAATGCTTGTAAAAAAAGCAACACCCGTAAAATTGGAAGCTATTGTCCGCGGTTACATTTCCGGTTCGGGCTGGAAGGAATATCAAAAAACCGGTGCAATTTGCGGAATTGAATTGCCGGAAGGTTTACGCGAATCCGATAAATTACCCGAGCCGATTTTCACCCCTTCTACAAAGGCGGAGATTGGTTTACACGACGAAAACATCACGGAAGAAAAAGCAATAGAAATCGTGGGGAAAGAAACCTACGAATTTGTAAAAACAACCGCTCTCGAAATTTACCGAAAAGCATACGAATACGCTTACGAACGCGGGATAATTATTGCCGATACAAAAATGGAATTCGGTTACTACAACGGAAAAATTATTTTGATTGACGAATTGCTTACTCCGGATTCCTCACGCTTTTGGCCAAAAGATTTATACGAA
The DNA here is from genome assembly GCA_964477915.1 of uncultured Melioribacter sp. GTDB lineage: Bacteria > Bacteroidota > Ignavibacteria > Ignavibacteriales > Melioribacteraceae > WGAL01. The sequence continues at coordinate 17,014 of CAYZGB010000013.1, forward strand.
CCCGGAAAATCGCAACAAAGTTTTGATAAGCAATACGTTCGCGATTTTTTACTCTCGGTTAATTTCAATAAAAAACCACCCGCACCAAGTTTACCTTCTGAAATTATTGAAAATACAAGAGCAAAATATTTAGAAGCATATAAAATTTTAACAGGAAAGGACTGGATATGAATCCTGTAAAGATAAAAGTTGAAGACCAAAAATTTTTATACATTTTATGGGACGATAATTCCGAAACACGAATTGATTTACCAACATTACGCGATGCTTGTCCGTGTGCCGAATGCCAAACCGGTAAAAATCCGCAAAACGAAAACTTACCGTTCAAACCATTAACGCTCGGCAAAAAAGCGGAAATTGCGGATATTAAAGTTGTTGGGAATTACGCACTAAATATTTTTTGGAAAGACGGACACCACACCGGAATTTACGAATACGGATACCTAAAAAGTTTAGGAATGTAACTTTCGATTTGAATTTTTTAATCAATATTTAATATGATTTTACCTAATCAATTAACGGTTGCAAGAATTTTACTTACGCCGGTTTTTATTTACTTATTTTTAAGCGACGATTTAACGATGAATCTCATTTCGGTGTTCGTATTTGTAATTGCGGCGCTTACCGATTGGTATGACGGTTGGCTTGCTCGAAAATTCAACTACATTACCGAATGGGGAAAATTCCTTGATCCGCTTGCGGATAAAATTCTTACTTCAACAGCATTTTTCGGATTTGTAATAATCGATTGGCTTCCGCTTTGGATGGTAATTATTATTGTTGTTCGTGATTTTTTAACTACTTTTTTTAGAATAATTGCCGAAATTAAAGGTTGGAATTTTTCCACAAGTTTTGTTGCCAAGGTAAAAACATTTTTACAAATGGCTTTTCTTTACTTCCTTGTTTTCGATTATTTCTTACTCAAAGTTTCTTTTCACTATCCCGAAATTTCCGGTTTTGCTAATCTTTTGGCTAACGAAGATTTCCGATACTGGACAATGCTTGCAGTAACATTGCTAACGCTTTACACTTTGCTAGATTATTTTATTTACAATAAATCTTTTTTCAAAAAACTTTTTACCCGTGAAACCAAGTAAATTCGAAATATTCGTAGGAACAGGATTTTTTTCCGGCTATTCGCCAATTGCAAGCGGAACTGCCGGGAGCCTTGTTGCTTTATTATTTTTGCCATTGGGAAATTACTTTTTATTAATTGCTTCGGTGTTAATTTTTATTTACGGAATTAAATTAGGTAACAAATTCGAAAACGCTTACGGAAAAGATCCGGGCATTTTTGTCTTGGATGAATTTCTCGGAACTTGGGTTGCTTTTCTTTTTTTCAGGCTAAATCCATATTCCATTTTTTTTATATTTTTCATTTGGAGATTTTTTGACATACTGAAACCTTTTCCGGTTCGCAACGCGGAAAAACTAAACGGCGGATTGGGAATAATGCTCGATGATTTATTGGCGGGAGTTTACGCAAATCTTACGTGGAGAATAATTTTATTAATAATAAATAAGTAGAAAATTTATGAAAGCATATTTAATTAGCATCGGTGATGAAATATTAATCGGACAAATTGTAAACACAAACGCTTCGTTTATCGCCGAAAAACTGAATGAAATTTCCATTAAAGTAGAAAAAATTGTTGCTATTGGTGATTCCGAAGAGGAAATAATTAATGAATTGGATGCGGGATTTAATTCCGCCGATATTGTAATTGTTACGGGCGGATTAGGTCCAACACACGATGACGTTACAAAAAGTGCCGTTGTAAAATATCTTAATACCGAACTTGTTTTTAATGAAGAAGTATGGCACAAAGTAGAAGATTTTCTGAAACAACGTGGAATGGAAATTAAGGAAATCCACAAAACGCAAGCGCAAGTGCCTGCAAATGCCGAAGTATTTGATAATCCGAAAGGAACTGCCCCCGGCTTGTGGATTAAGCACAATGATAAATATCTTGTTGTAATGCCCGGCGTTCCGGTAGAAATGAAAGCAATCACGACCGATTATTTAATTCCCCGCTTGCAATTATTAAACGAAAACGAAAAATCGATTGTTCTACAAAAAACATTATTGACTACGGGCTTACCAGAATCCGAAATTTTCTTGAAATTAGGCAATTTGGATGAATTGCTCGAAGGTGCAAAATTGGCATTTTTGCCAAATCAATTTGGAGTTAGATTAAGAATTACCGTTAAAGCCGAAAGCCGAGAGGATGCAACCGATAAAATACTTTTGGTTGAACAAAGAATTAGAGCAAAAGTTGGCAGATACGTTTACGGAATAGATAATCAAACACTTGAAGAAGTTGTTGCAAAAATTTTAATAGAACGCGAACTTACTCTTGCTACTGCGGAATCTTGCACCGGCGGATACATTGCACATCGATTAACAAATATTCCTGGTTCGAGTAATTTCTTCGATAGAGGAATTGTAAGTTACAGCAACGGAGCAAAAGTGGAATTGCTTAATGTTGATGAAGATGTAATAAACGAAAACGGTGCGGTAAGTCCGCAAGTAGCCGAACAAATGGCAATTGGTATAAGGCAAAGTTGCGGCGCCGATATTGGTCTTGCAGTTACCGGAATAATGGGACCCGGCGGTGCAACGGCAACAAAACCGGTTGGATTGGTTTACATTTCGCTTGCAGACGAAGAAAAATGTATTGTTAAAGAATTTCATTTCGGAAACGATCGCTTAATTAACAAAGATAAAACGTCCCAAGCCGCTCTTGAAATGTTAAGACGTTACCTTTTGGGAATTTCCGATGAATAACAAAAATAGAATTTTTGTTGCTCTCGAAATTCCTATTGTAGCGAAAGAATATATTTACGGACTTCTTTTGGCGATTGACAAAACCGGAAAAATCAAATGGGAATCACAAGGAAAATTTCACATAACGTTGAAATTCTTGGGTGAGACTTCCGTTGAAAAAACAAACGAAGTTAAAAATGTTCTTTCCGATTTTGTTAGAAATTTTCAACCATTCAATATGACTTTGGACAGACTCGGTGGATTTAAAAGAAAAGGTGAATATAAAATTCTTTGGGCTGGTTTTGAAGAAAATAACGAACTGAAGAAAGCGGCTGAATATTTGGATAACCGGTTGAGCGAAATAGGTTTCGAAAAAGAAGAAAAGCAATTTTTCCCGCATATTACATTAAAGAGATTAAAAGGAAACGAAGATAAATTGGTGCTCGAAAAATTTTTTACGTTAAATTTCGAACCTCTTAATTTTACTGCGGATACTGTAACATTATTTCGGAGTATTTTAAAGCCAACCGGTGCAATTTATAAAGCAATTGAAAAATATAAATTAGGAGATAAAAATGGCTAAAAATAACACAACTACTGAAAAAGATCCTCGTCTTAAAATTCTTGAAGATACAATACAAAGTATCGAAAAAACTTACGGAAAAGGTGCAATAATGCGTTTGGGCGATGGCATCGTTAATAAAATCGATGCTATTTCCACCGGTTCGCTTTCGCTCGATTACGCACTCGGAATTGGTGGTGTTCCTCGTGGAAGAATTGTTGAAATTTACGGTCCCGAATCTTCCGGAAAAACAACCGTTTGTTTACACATTATTGCACAAGCACAAAAAACCGGCGGTCTCGCTGCTTTTATCGATGCCGAACACGCACTCGATATGAATTACGCAAAAAAATTAGGAGTTGATGTAAATAATTTGCTTCTTTCCCAACCGGATTACGGCGAGCAAGCACTGGAAATTGTCGATACCTTGGTTCGCAGTAATGCTCTCGATGTAATTGTTATCGACTCGGTTGCGGCTTTGGTTCCACGTTCCGAATTGGAAGGAGATATGGGCGACGCTACAATGGGCGTTCAGGCAAGATTAATGTCGCAAGCACTGCGTAAAATTACCGGTGCGGTAAATCGCTCGAAAACCGTAGTAATTTTTACAAACCAGTTACGTAGTAAAATCGGTGTAATGTTCGGTTCGCCCGAAACTACAACCGGCGGTAACGCTCTTAAATTTTATGCTTCCGTTCGTTTGGATATTCGTAGAATTGCATCAATTAAGGAAGGACAAGATGTAATTGGTAATCGAACCCGTGTTAAAGTAGTTAAAAATAAAGTTGCACCGCCATTCAAACAAGTGGAATTCGATATTATGTTTAACGAAGGAATAAGTCGCACCGGCGATTTGATTGATTTGGGTGTTGAACACGGAATTATCAAGAAAAGCGGGTCGTGGTTTACTTACGGAGAAGATAGATTTCAAGGACGCGAGCAATTCAAACGCAGATTAAATGAAAATGAAGATTTGTTTGCACGGCTTGAAGAGGATGTGAAGAAAAAATTGGGAATGATAGAAGAAGAAGCCGAAGCGGAAGAATAATTCCCTAATTTGCAACAATGAAAATTGTTTCGGTAATTCGTAGAAGAAATGTTGTAGAAATACATTTAGATTCCGGTGATGTTTTTACCTTGGCTAAAAAAATTTGGGAGCAATCCGAATTTAGACAAGGAAGCGAAATATCAGAACAAAATCTAAAACAACTCTTAAACGAAAGCGAACTTTTCTCAATCAAAGCCGCTTCGTTAAGAATTCTTGCAAGACGGGAGCATTCAAAATCGGAATTAATGCAAAAGTTAAAACAGCGTGGATTTTCGGAGCAAAATATTGATAAAGTGATTTCAATTTTAGAGCAAGATAATTTTATTAACGACGAAAGATTTGCCGAACTTTATTTTAGAAGTAATTTTGAAATAAAGAAAAAATCACCGAAAAAAATTGCTTATGAATTATCTAAAAAAGGAGTTGATAATTCGTTTATTTCAAACAACTTAAATGAAATTAACGAAGACGATATTTACAACAATGCTTTACAAATTGCATTAAAAAAAATTCGAACAACTAACACAAAAGATACTGAAAAACTACTCTATTCAGTTCGAAATCATTTGCTTTACAAAGCATTTGATATTGAAATTGTAAATCGGGTTTTAACTGAATTAAAGGAAAGGTTGGGAGCATGACAGATTATTATTTGCTTGAAGAATGGCTTACAGATGAAGAAAAAATGGTTCGCGATACAGTTGCCGAATTTACAAATAAAGAAGTTTTGCCGATAATTGAAGACTATTATATGAAAGGAGAATTTCCGAAACACCTAATTCCTAAAATGGGTGAGCTTGGTTTATTCGGAATGACTTTACCCGAAAAATTCGGTGGTTCGGGGACAAATAATGTTGCTTACGGCTTGGCAATGCAAGAGCTTGAACGAGGCGATAGTGGAATTAGAAGTTTTGCTTCGGTTCAAAGCGGATTGGTGATGTATCCCATCTACACTTTCGGTTCCGAAGAGCAGAAAGAAAAATATTTGCCGAAACTTGCCACCGGTGAACTTATCGGTTGCTTCGGATTAACCGAACCCGATTACGGTTCAAATCCCGGTGGAATGATTACAAAAGCGGAAAAAGTTGACGGTGGCTACATTTTGAACGGAGCAAAAATGTGGATCACCAACGGCTCGATTGCCGATATTGCCATTGTTTGGGCAAAAGTTGATGGCGTAATTCGTGGTTTTATTGTCGATACAAAATCAAAAGGATTTTCCGCACCATTTATGAAAGGAAAACTTTCGTTGCGCGCTTCGGTAACATCCGAACTTGTTTTTCAAGATGTTTTTGTTCCTGAGGAAAACTTGCTACCCGAAGCAAAAGGATTGAAAGCACCGTTAAAATGTTTAAATCAAGCAAGATACGGAATTGCTTGGGGTGCTGTTGGCTCAATGATTGCTTGCTACGAAGCTGCTCTTTCGTATTCAAAAGAAAGAATTCAATTCGGAAAACCGATTGCTTCGTTCCAACTTACGCAAGAAAAATTAGCATATATGATTACCGAAATAACAAAAGCACAATTACTTGTATATCGTTTGGCAAAACTAAAAGATGAAGGGAAAGCAAAACATACGCATATTTCTATGGCAAAACGAAATAATGTGGAGCACGCATTAAACATTGCACGAATGGCACGCGAAATACACGGAGCAAACGGAATAATTAACGAATATCCTGTAATGCGTCACGCAGCAAATCTCGAAACCGTTAAAACTTACGAAGGCACTCACGAAATGCACACTCTAATAATCGGTGAAGATATTACCGGATTTTCGGCTTTTGGCAATGAACAATAAAGTATTGTAATAAAATAAGATAAAATATTCGAGGTAGAGATGAATAAAATAGCTTACGAAGGATTAACATTTGATGATATTTTACTTTTACCTGCAAAATCGGAAGTTTTGCCACGCGAAACTAATTTGGAAGCAAAACTTACTACGGACATTAAATTGAACGTTCCGTTCCTTTCTGCTGCAATGGATACGGTTACGGAATCTAAAATGGCTATTGCAATGGCACAGCAAGGTGGCATAGGAATTATTCATAAAAATTTGTCAATCTCGGAGCAAGCCGATGAAATCGATAAAGTAAAACGTTACGAAAGCGGAATGATTCATAATCCGATTACTTTAACTGCTGAAAAAACAGTCGGAGATGCCGAAGAGATAATGTCAAAATATAAAATTTCCGGAATTCCGATTGTTGATGCTAATGGAATTCTCGTGGGAATAATTACCAATCGCGATTTGCGTTTTGCCACGGAGTATTCAATTCCCGTTTCCCGATTAATGACTTCCGAAAATCTTATTACTGCTCCCGAAGGCACAACTTTGGAAGAGGCAAAAAAACTTTTGCAGAAATATAAAATTGAAAAATTGCCCGTTGTTGATGCAAATGGAAAACTGAAAGGATTAATCACTTTTAAGGATATTTCGAAAAAAGAGATGTATCCTAATGCTTGTAAAGATGAATTAGGCAGATTGAGAGTCGGAGCAGCCGTTGGAGTTTCCAGCGATACTTTGGAAAGAGTTGAGGCTTTGATTAACGCCGGAGCAGATGTCATTGTTGTAGATACCGCACACGGACATTCGCGTGGAGTTGTAGAAACAGTTCGGAAAATTCGGCAATCATTTTCGGATATTCAACTAATTGCAGGAAATATTGTAACTGGCGAGGCGGCATTGGATTTAATCGATGCCGGCGTGAATGCTGTAAAAGTAGGCATTGGAGCAGGCTCAATTTGCACAACAAGAATAATTGCCGGAGTTGGTGTGCCACAAATTTCCGCTATAATTGAAGTAGCAAAAGCTACATCGAAAAAAGGAGTTCCGTTAATTGCCGATGGCGGAATTAAACAAACGGGAGACGTAGCAAAAGCAATTGCAGCGGGAGCAGATACGGTAATGATTGGTGGAATGTTTGCCGGTGTGGATGAAACACCAGGTGAAACAATTCTTTACGAAGGAAGAAGATTTAAGGTTTATCGTGGAATGGGTTCACTTGCTGCAATGAAACGCGGGAGCAAGGATAGATATTTCCAAGATATGGAAGACGACATTAAAAAATTAGTTCCTGAAGGTGTTGAAGGACGTGTTCCATACAAAGGACCGCTTGCAGATACAATTCACCAATTTATCGGCGGATTACGCTCGGCAATGGGTTATGTGGGAGCAAGGAATATTGAGGAAATGAAAACAAAAACACAATTTGTGAAAATTACTTCCGCCGGATTGCGTGAAAGTCATCCGCACGATATAATAATTACAAAAGAAGCACCGAATTATCAAATTAATAAGTGAGCTTATGTATAAGGTTCTTGTTGTCGCATATTATTTTCCACCAATAGGATTAAGTGGTGTTCAACGAACGCTGAAATTCGTAAAATATTTACCGGATTTCGGGTGGCAGCCAACGGTAATTACAACGGGAAAAATCGCATATTTTGCTTACGACGAAACTTTGCTAAATGAAATAAAAGATAAGAATATTAATATTATCAGAGTGGGAGCAAAGGATGTAAATGCTTTACTTGGCAAACTCGGAACAAAAAAGCCACCGCGTGAAAAAATCCGGAAAGTTTTGAATAGAATAAGCCAAAGTATTTTTATTCCAGATAATAAAAAATCGTGGTCGAAAAAAGCCGCACGTAAAATTGAAGAACTTCTCGACAAGGAGCATTTCGATTTAATTTTTGTTACAGGACCGCCATTTTCCGCATTTGTGGAAATTGCCGAACTCAAAATAAAGCGAAACATTCCGGTTGTTTACGATTACCGTGATTTGTGGTATGAAAGTTATTTTTCCTTTTACTTAACACCCGGGCACAAATTCAGACATTACAAATACGAATATTTTGCATTGAAAAATGTTAATAAAATTACGGTTACAAATAGGAAAATTAAAGAAAAACTTCTACTCGATTTTCCGTTTTTAAAGCATACGGATATTACAATAATTCGCCACGGATACGACGCAGAAGATTTTGAGAAAACACCACCTATCGCTAAAGAAAACAATAAGTTATTATTTGTTCATTCGGGGAATTTTATTGAATATACGACACCAGAATTTATGCTTCAAGCCTTGCGGGATTTACAATTAAAATACCCTGATGTTGCTGCCGATTTGGAATTTCATTTTATCGGAATCATGGACAAAAAATACCAAAAGTTAATTAAAAAATACAAACTAGAATTAATTGTAAAAACTTACGGATATATGGAGCATAAAGAAGCCGTAAGAAAAGTAAAATCCGCAGATGTTCTTTGGTTTATGATTGGACGAAAAAAGAATATTGACGCAATATTGCCTGGGAAATTATTTGAATATATTGGAGCAAAAAAACCGATTTTCGGTTCTGTTCCCGATGGTGCGGCAAAATCCGTTTTGGAAGAATACGAAGCATCGTTTATTTCCGAACCGGATAATGTAGAACAAATTACCGAAACATTGGTTGAAATTTATAATTTATATAAAGATAATAATTTACCCGTGCCCTATTCAAAATATGTTGAAAAACACGAAAGACGTGTATTAACGGAAGAATTATCAAAAGTATTTCAATTTCTTTTGAAGGAATAAAAATGAAAATTTTAGTAATTGGAAGTGGCGGACGGGAGCACGCTCTTGGCTTTAAGTTAAAAGAAGCAAGTAATTCAAATGAAATTTATTTTGCTCCCGGAAATGCCGGAACATCGCAACTCGGCGAAAATGTAGCAATTGATATTTCGGATTTTAATCAAATAACCAAATTCTGTAAAAAAGAACAAATTGATTTGGTGGTTGTTGGACCAGAAAAACCTCTTGTTGAAGGTTTGGCTGATTATTTGAGAGAAAATGGTATCACGGTGTTCGGTCCGAATAAAAATGCGGCTATAATTGAAGGTTCGAAATCATTTGCTAAAAATTTTATGAAACGCCGTAAAATTCCAACTGCTGAATACAAAATATTTACAAAAGATGAAAAAGAAATTGCTTTAAATTATTTAAATAAAAGCAAATATCCGGTTGTTTTAAAAGCAGATGGACTTGCTGCCGGAAAAGGTGTAGTAATCTGTAACAACTTTGACGAAGCGAAAAAAGAAATCGAAGAATATTTTACTCATTCAAAATTTGGTAAAGCCGGCGAGAAAATTGTCATTGAGGAATTTTTAGAAGGAAACGAACTCTCGGTATTTGTAATCACCGACGGCAATTCATACGTAATACTTACACCTGCACAAGATTACAAACGTGTTTTTGATGGAAATAAAGGACCAAACACGGGAGGTATGGGAGCATATGCACCGGTTAATTTCATTTCGGAGCAAGATTTAGAAGAGATTGAAGATAACATTGTAATTCCAACCATAAACGGAATGAAAGAAGAAAATCGAATTTTTTCAGGTTGTTTGTATTGTGGATTAATAAAAACCGAAAGTGGAATCAAAGTAATAGAATACAATGCACGATTTGGCGATCCCGAAACACAAGCGGTTTTAGAATTAATTGACGGAAGATTTGATATGCTTTTGCTTTCTGCTGCACAAGGAACGTTAGATAAGGATTCTGTGAAATTTCTAAATAAATTTGCAGTGGCGGTTGTTGTGGCAAGTGGAGGTTACCCCGGAAAATATGAAAAAGGAAAAGTGATTTCGGGACTAAACAACATCGATGAAGATGTAAAAATTATTCACGCTGGAACAAAAATGGAAAACGGGAAAATCACTACTTCCGGTGGTAGAGTTTTAGCTTTGGTTAATTCGGCAAATTCATTAAACGATGCTAAAAATAAAATATACACGAACTTAGAAAAAATACACTTTGACGGAATGTTTTATAGAAAAGACATTCCGCAATTTTAGTTTCGTTAATTTCAATTGATAATAAAATTAGTTAATTTTCGCATTCAAAATTTTAGGTAATAAATTGAAAATCAATAAAAATTTTTTAATAAAAAGAGTTTTACCGGTAATTGCCGGAATGCTTTTGGGATATGCATATTATTACTTTATTGGGTGTAAAACAGGAAGTTGCCCAATTCAAAGTAATCCGTTTTATTCTACTCTTTACGGAAGTTTGATTGGATTAATACTCGCAATACCTTCAAAGAAAAAAGAGAAAATTAAGGAGGAAAACTGATGCAAGAGATTACAAAAGATATTGAAATTGAAGATTTGGTGGAACTTTTACCGGATTCGGTTACTTATTTAATGGAACAAGGAATTCGTTGCTTGCGTTGTGGCGAACCGATTTGGGGAACGCTCGAACAAGCAGCAAAAGAAAAAGGTTTTAACGATGATGATATTCAAAAATTTGTAGATGATTTAAATAATATGT
>CAYZGB010000014.1:0-27256 GCA_964477915.1 uncultured Melioribacter sp.
AAGATTTCTCACCCTTCTTCCGACTTGTCGGAATCGGGGGTTCGAAATGACAATTTGGAATTATTACTGACCGCTGGACGCTGACCGCTTAAAAAAAATCTGTGTAATTCCGTCGCATCCAAGTCATCCGTGTTCTATTAGTATAACCAAGAAAATTTTGTAACAAAAATCACAAACTGATAGAAAAATATTCTTTATCTTTTTATTTTAAAAAAATATGTTTGAGAAATGGCAAAAGAAATATTCGATTTCGGAAATGAAATTTGCAACAATAACGAATGTCAAGTTGATGAAGAATTACACGTTTGTCCCAATTGTTTTAGAACCGAAGAGGAAATTGATTATTGGGACGAATATTCGTTTGTAGATAAAAAAATGATTTTGTTAAAAATAGAAAGACGTAAAAAAATTCTCTCTTCCGTTTCAAATTCAAATTTACCGGATTTAAGATGGGTCTTTTAGATAAAGGCTACATACAAGTTTTTACCGGTAACGGAAAAGGAAAAACATCCGCAGCATTGGGCATTGCGTTAAGGGCAGCGGCAAACGGGTTTCGAGTTTTAATAATTCAGTTTATGAAGAAATTTCCGTACAGCGAAGTGAAGGCTTTGCAACGCTACGATGATTTAATCACAATTGAACAATGGATTGGCGATGCCTTTGTTATTAAAAGAGAAAATCCTTCCGAAAAAGAAAAAGATGAAGCTGTAAAAGCACTGCAAAGAGTGAAAACGGAATTAGCCCCCGACAATTTCGACGTAATTATTATGGATGAAATTTGCGTTTCGATTTATTTTGGATTGTATTCGGAAGACGAAATTCTCGAAGTATTGAAAAACAAGCCCGAAGGTAAAGAATTGATTTTAACGGGAAGATATTGTCCCGATAAAATAATTGCTTCCGCCGATTTAGTTACCGAAATGCAAGAAATTAAGCATTATTACGAACAAGGTGTTTTTTCTCGCAAAGGTTTTGATTCTTAAAAAGAACTTGAACTTCTTTTGATTTGTCTCTGTAATTTCAATTTTACATAAAAAACAAGGCGACATGAACATTAGCGTCAAGTCGCCTTAGTCTCATAAATAGGAGGCGCTATGAGAACTTACTTAGCCTTTTTCGACTTATGTTTTTTATTACTCTTCTTTTTTAAAAAGTAATTTTTATGCTTAAAAATTTTATCTTTCAGCTTACCTCTTTTACCATCAAAATATGACTCGTTATTGTATGAAGATTCGATAATTGATTTTTCGCCGTTTACATAACATTTAATTTCTTCCGTTTTGTTTTTTCCAATTATTTTTAATGTCATCGCAGGAGTTTTAGGAAAATCTTTTGGGAATTCGTCAATGAAATTCGACGAATAAAGATGAGCCAAACTACTTAAATATCTCCACGTTGTTGTGGAATCCAATTTCGTTCCGCCGGAATACCAGTTCGACGTAGAATCTTTTTCAATTACAAAAGATGAATCGTTGTAAGTAAATTCAAGCTTTTGCCAATCGTTTTTGTTTCCTTTTAATACGTAACTATTTCTAAACGAATCGGCTTTGCGGTTAAAAGTCGGCGAAACAAATCCGCTTACTACGTAAGTTTCGTCTTCGTTAGCATCGCGTAAATAAGTTACAAAACTGCGTCTTCCTTCCGATTCGAATTTTCCGAGAATAATATCGGCAAGTAAATCTTTTCCGCTGTAAATTTTAACTCTTGTTCCGGTCGAATCAACTTTGAATTTCTTCCATTGTTTCGGAGATTTCGAAACAAGGCGATCGACCTTCATTTCGGTTAGTTTTCGTTTTAAGCTTTTAATTTTATCGGAAGGAACGGTTACACTTTTCTTTGGTGAAATTTGCACTTTCCACGTGTTACCGTCTTTGAATATCCTAACTTCTTTGTGTCCGTTAACTTCGGGATAAAGAACGAAACTCGTAATTTGCGATGTATCCGCAGTGAAAAATTCGGTTTTGAAATTTCGCTCTTTTTTACCGCTTGCAAAAATTATTATCAAAAATATTACTACAAGCGTCGCGAAAAGTACAGTCAGATTCTTGATTAACTTTTTAGTTTTCATAGTTCGTCTTCGCTAATTTTTCTCTCATTTTTTTCTTCGATTGAAGTCTTACAATTCCATAAATAATCAATAACAAAATCGGAACAAGCAAATTGAAATATTTAAGAAAAGTTTTTGTCGATTCGGAAATTGTGCTATCGATTGGACGCGAGGTAATTACTTTTGTACGCAATGCAATTAAGCCTGTATCGTCGGAAAGCCAATCAATAGCATTAACCATTAAGTTAATATTATCTTCTTGCAAACGTTGTGATTGACGACCGCTTCCGTTTACTACAAAATCACCGTCGCCAAAAACTACCATTCGTGTTAGCTTATCGCCGAGTAATTTTCCTTCCAAAGCAACACCGAGCGGAATGTGAGATTTTTTGAAATCATTTCTTTTCCATTTTTTCATTACGTTGAAATAAAGCGGCGGTTTTTCCGTTCCGGAATATTTGGATGAAAAGAGCAGTGGCGTAACTTTAACTGAACTATCGACTTTTGCGTAATCAATTGAGCTTACAAACGGAAGCATTACACTTTCAAGTCCGGATGTTATCGGGCTATCTTTTGCAAAATCGGTAATTACCGGCAAATACGGGAATGAAATCGGCGTGTTAATTGTAAAAATTCCTTGCCGTTGTGTTACCATAATGTTACTGCATTGCGAATCAATTACAAAATCTTCATTTACCGTAACACCGAATTTTTCAAGCCAATTTTCAAATCCCGTTTTAACTGCAACGCCACGTGCTTCGTTAAGAATTCCGTCAACTCTGTTTAATGCCAAAACTACATTACCGCCGTTTTTAACAAATTCGTCAAGATATTTAACATAACTCGGCGAAATTGAGTCTTTCGGTGCAACAATAACGAGTGTGGAAATTTCCGCAGGGACACCGGATGTGTCGGTAAAAGTAATTTCTTGAATATCGTGAGTTACCGAAAGTGCTTCTTTTAATTGTTGCATTTCATCTAACGAAGGCTCACCTTGCCCTTGCAAGAAAGCAACTTTAGGTTTGTTTTTTGTTGATATCTTTTTAATTGCCGATGAAAGTTCGTATTCCAAAGGAGTGTCGGGACGAATCAGCGGAATAACTTCGCTTTTATCTTCGTATTGTAAAAGAACACCGAGATATGCTTTCTGTTGTTTCAATTGATCTTTTTCGCGGACGTTAATCATAACCGGAGCAATGCCCGCTTGTTGTGCTTTCATTTCCGTTTTCGGGTCTTTGTTCGGATCAACAAAATCGTAAACAACGTAGCCATCGGAATAATTAGAATATTCAACAAGCATATCGCGAAGTTCTTTCCGCAAGCGTTCAATATCCGGTGGAAGATTTTCGGAAAAATAAGCTGTTATGGTTACCGGTGCAGTCAGTTCATCTAAAATTCCTTTGGTTGCATCGCTTAAGCTGTAACGTTTATCTTGTGTAAAATCAAGGCGTGTGTAAATTCTGTAGTTAATAAAATTAACAATAATGAAAATTCCGGTAACCAAAGCAATTATTGTGTAATATGTTTTTTTCGTAAACATGGCTTAATCTACTAAATTTCTTTTGGACAAAACAAATGTTGCAAGAAACAAAAAGAAAAACGTAAACGATAAGAAGTAAATCAAATCTCGTGTATCGACAACGCCGCGGGAAATTGAATCGTAATGCGTTGAAAGACTTAAGTAGCTTAAAAACGTTGCAAGCGTTCCCGTTAGGTTCGCTGCAAGAACATCAAAAATTATAAGGAAGAACACTCCGATAAACAAAGCCAACAAAAAAGCAACAATCTGATTGTTGGTTAAACTGCTTGCAAAAATTCCGATTGAAATTAAAACGGAACTCATTAAAAGCATTCCGAAATATCCGCATATAACCGCTCCGTGATCGACATTTCCGAGAAACATTACGGTTATGTAATACGGAAGTGTAAATAAAAGCGCAATTAAAATAAGTTCGAAAACCGCAATGAATTTTCCCATCACAAGTTGGAAATCGCTTACCGGCTTGCTTAAAATCATTTCCAGCGTTCCGCTACGTTTTTCTTCGGCAATTGAACGCATTGTAAGAGCGGGAATAAAAAAGAACAGCGACCAATACGCAACAGAGAAAAACGATTGCAATGATGCTTGACCAACGAAGAAAACATCGGAACCGTAAATCCAAGTAAAGAAGCCGGAAATTCCGAGAAATGCGGTAATTAAAACATAAGCGGTTAGCGAATCGAAAAACGAACTTACTTCACGTTTCGATATAATTAAATATGTTCCCATTTTATAACTAAATTTTGTTTTTAATTCATTGTTAGTTCACGGAAAATATCTTCGAGTTTTGTTTCAATTGGCGAAAGTTCCGATAAAAACCATTTATTATTAACACACAAATCGTAAATATTTCTTCTCGAAGATGTTTCTTCTTTGCTTTCGATTAAAAATACATTTTCTTCATTCGGAACAATGTCCACAGAATGAACAGTATCCAAATTCTGCAATGCGTTGTAAATATCGTTGCTATTTGCATCCAAAATTTGAACACGCAAAATTTCGCTGCCGGATGCGTGTTTGCGTAAGGTTTCGGCTGTGCCGTCCGCAACAATTTTACCTTTGTGTAAAATTAAAATTCTGTCCGCTATTTCCTCAACTTCGCTTAAAATGTGTGTGCTTAGAATAACCGTTTTCTCTTTCCCTATTTCACGAATTAAATTTCTGATTTCCACAATTTGATTCGGGTCAAGTCCAGTAGTAGGTTCGTCCAAAATCAAAATTTCCGGATCGTGAATTAACGCTTGAGCCAAACCTACACGTTGTCTGTAACCTTTTGAAAGCTCACCGATTTTTTTATGCTTTTCCGCATTCAAGCCGGTTACCGCAATCATTTCGGCAATTCGGCTATTTACTTTTTCTTTCGGGACTTTTTGAATAAGTGCGGCAAATTCAAGGTATTCCAAAACCGGCATATCGAGATAAAGAGGATTGCTTTCGGGCAAGTATCCAATTTTGCTTTTAATTGCGTCTTGGTCTTCGTAAATCGAAATGTTACTTACTTTAACATCACCGGATGAAGGTGCCATAAAGCAAGTAATGATTTTCATCGTGGTGGTTTTCCCTGCTCCGTTAGGTCCGAGGAAACCGAGAATTTCGCCGGTTTTAACTTCGAAAGAGATGTCGTCAATGGCTTTTTGCATGCCGTAAATCTTGGTAAGGTTTTCTACTTGTATTCCCATTTACTTCTCCGTTGTTTGAAGTAAATTAAAATTGAAAATGTTGAAACAATAGAAATTCGGATGGGTTCCAAAATTTTGTAGTAAAAATGAAATCTTTTTTATTGAGCAATTTTTTCTAAAATCTCGGTAATATCTTTTTTGAAATGAAAATAGACCTCGTAAATATTGGCTACCAATGGCTCTAATTTATCCGCATAAATATCAAGAGCATATGAGTGATTAAAAAAATGTCGAAATGCAAGATATTCCCCAAGTTCTTGTAAGGTTGTTTCTGTAATGATACCTTTTTCTACTGAAAGTTTTAATAAATCTTTATGCAACGAACTTCCTTCCGGCAGTGAAATCTTTAATTCTTTTAAAATGAGTTTTAAAATATTTTCAATTCCATTATAGAAATTATGAAGCAATGTGGCTACACCAGCTAACTCCAACAATTGCAAAAAAGGTAATTTTTCTTTTTGCGGTAATTCGGAAATTATTTTGTTAATATTTTCATATTCAGCTTCTACTTTTTCTTTGATACTAACCATACAACAATACACCTTCCGATACAACTATTTCAGTAAATCTACTTCGTTTGTTTAAATCAATTAAATCAACCGGTAAAGAAAGATTAAAAATTAGTTCGCTGTAAAATTTAAAAAATAAATTGTCAGGTAAACCTTCAACAGCCAAATCTATATCTCTGTTATCATTTGTTGCTTTACTTGCAGAACCAAACAAAATGATGCGTTTAACATTGTATTTTTTCGCTAATTCGATAATAATATTTTTCTCTTTTTCAGAAATCATAATCATTAAGACAATTTTGTAGATTATTCATCAACTAACTCATACTATTTTTTAACATAAATATTTCGATTAATAAAAGCAAAAAATTTTTTAAGAAATTTTGTAAGAATAAACAATAAGGTAAATCGCGTATTTGATAATTACATAATTTTTAGAATAAAAGATTAGATTCGAAATCTCGTAATAAAATTAAACCGTTTGCATTATTTTCCTTAATTAAATCAAATATGTTATTTTTGCGTATTCTTTAGTTACACAAAGTGGGATATTTATGGCACACGTAAATTCGGAAATAGGTAAATTAAAAAAAGTAATTTTACATCAACCCGGAAGCGAAGTTGAAAATATGACACCGGAAAACGCAGAGCGGGCGCTTTATAGCGATATATTAAATCCAACCGTGGCTTCGCGTGAGTACAATGATTTTAAATCCGTACTTAAAATAGTTGCTGAAACTTACGAAGTAATAGATTTGCTTGAAGAAACTCTCGAAACCGAAGCTGCACGTGTAAAAATAATTGAAAGAGTTTGCAAAGAAGAAAATAAAGAAGAATTGAAAGAATACCTTTCGTCCCTTTCGAACAAAGAACTTGCAAGAGAATTGGTTGAAGGCGTTCCTTTACGCAGAAACAATCTGACAAATTTTTTAAGCGGGGAGCGTTTTGCTTTATCACCATTACATAATTTTTTCTTTACACGTGATGCTTCTATGAGTTTTAACGATAAAGTACTTATCGGAAATATGTACAGTAAAGTTCGTAAACGCGAAGCAATGATTATGGATATAATTTTCAACTTTAACGAGAAAGTAAAATCTGAAACAATCAATTTACAGAAAAATGCTGATTCCTTTTCCATTGAAGGGGGCGATTTTCTTATTGTTAATGAAAATATATTCCTTATAGGAAACGGAATGCGAACAACAACTTTTGCCATAGATGCTTTTATTGATTATTTACGAGCAAATTCAACTGAACGAAAGTACATTATTGTTCAGGAGTTGCCTCGTAATCTCGAATCGTTTATTCATCTCGATATGATTTTCACATTTTTAGATAAAGATTCGTGCCTTGTTTACGAGCCGGTTATTTTTAATCAACACGATTATAGAACCGTAACAATTACTATCGATAACGGCAAAATCAAATCAATAAGAGAAACTAAAAATATTTTGCATTCTCTTTTGAAACTCGGTTACGATTTCGACCCGATTGCTTGCGGTGGAGATACGGATTTGTGGATTCAACAGCGTGAACAATGGCATAGCGGTGCTAATTTCTTTGCTTTTGAACCTGGGAAAATTCTTGGTTACGGAAGAAATCAATACACACTTGACGAAATTAATAAATACGGATTTGAAGTTAAAAGTGCAAAAGAAATTATTGCTGATAATTCAATAATCAATAATTACAAAAAACTTGCAATTACAATTGATGGTGCGGAGTTAGCCCGGGGCGGAGGCGGTTGCCGTTGTATGACAATGCCGTTAGATAGAAACGACGTTGATTGGTAATGGATTCATTTAATAATAAATTTGAAGTTGTTGCCAAAACTTTTGTCGGTTTGGAAAATGTTTTAGCTGATGAAATCCGTGAAAACGGTGGCGAAAAAATTGAAATTCATAACCGGGCAGTGTCATTCGAAACGGACTTAAAAGGGCTTTATAAATTTAATTTGGTTTTAAGAACCGCATTGCATTTACTTGTTCCACTTGCAAAGGCAAATTTAAATGAAGGTAAAGAACTTTACGATTTGGCATACAATGTTGAATGGGAAGCAATTTTTAAGGCAACCAAAACTTTTGCTGTTGTTTCGTTAGTAAAATCAAATTTGTATAATCACACAAACTACCCCGCTTTGCTCGTAAAAGATGCCATAGCAGATAGATTTAACAACAAATTCGATTATCGCCCGAGCGTTTCTCGATTTTATCCAGATGTTGTTGTAAGTGTTCACGTTTTTGGAAACGAGGCTAAAATTTTTCTCGACTCGTCCGGTATTTCGCTACATAAACGCGGTTATAGAATAGAAAAAAATATTGCTCCGTTAAACGAAGTTCTTGCTGCCGGTATAATTTTATTAAGTAAATGGGATAAAAAAACAACGTTTATCGATCCGATGTGCGGTTCGGGAACTTTTGTTATTGAAGCAGCAATGTTGGCTAATAAAATTCCACCCAATTTAAATAGAAGTAAATTTTCTTTTAAGCATTGGCGGAATTTTGATTTAAAACTTTTCGGCAAAGTGAAAAACTTGCTGAAAAGAGAAATCACGGAAAATAACGTAAGAATTATTGGAAATGATATTTCGGATACTGCAATAAAGATCGCTTCTTCCAACGCTGAACGTGCCGGTGTGCTTAATTTTATTGAGTTAAATAAGACTTCTTTTTTTGAATTTATACCACCAGTCGGGACGAAATTTTTAATTTTTAATCCACCTTACAATAAAAGAATAAAATTGAAAAACACGATTTCTTTTTACAGAAAAATCGGTGATACATTAAAAAGAAATTATAATAATTCCGTTGCTTGGATTTTTAGTGCAAATAAGCAAGCGCTGAAAAAAATCGGTTTAAGTTCCTCAAAAAAAATTGTTCTGGATAACGGCGGAACAACGAGTTTTTTACGTCGTTACGAAATTTACGAAGGCAGCAAAAAAGCAAAATCGAAGTCAGACATTAAAATTTCAGATGAATAAGAAAAAAAAGAAATCGGCAACCTCAAAAAAAACGAGAAAAAATAATAATCGATTTCTGCTAAAAAAAGATAAAGCCGCAGAATTTTTTATTGTTATAGCAATACTTTTTTTCGCACTCTTATTTTGGGATTCGTTTATAATTTATCCTGTAAAAATACTTGTAGTTGCCTTGCACGAAATAAGCCATGCAATAATTACAATTTTTACGGGTGGAAGCATTTTAAAAATGGAAGTCCACTCGGGATTATACGGAACTATAAATTCGGAAGGAGGAAACGAGTTTTTAATAGCTTTTTCAGGATACTTGGGAAGCCTTTTGTTCGGGTATTTCATTTTTGTTTCCGCTGAAAATAAAAAATTAAATTTAATTCTTTCGACGTCAATTTCCGTTTTGTTACTACTTTTTACGGCTAACTTTTTTACAGATGCTATTGCAATAATTTTTATGCTTTTCTATACAATTTTTTTTTACGTCTCACCTCGTTATCTACCGCAAAAGATAAATTATTGGGCAATGAGAATTATAGGTTTAATTAGCACTTTTTATGCTCTTTTCGATATTAAAGAAGATCTGCTTACCAATCAATATCTTTCCACAGACGCCGACAGACTTGCAATTATTACTAATATTCCTTCAATTTATTGGGGTTTACTCTGGTTTGTAATTTCTATTTTTGTAATTCTTATTATGTTTAGGAATGCTTACTTCCGCGAATAATCTTCTGGAATTATTTCTCCGAAATAAACAATTTCCGCTTCGCCTGTTAATTTAACATCGTTAAATTCACCGTCCTTTTTGTTATATTCTACGATAAATTTACGATTACTACGCGACCAAATTTCAATTGGCGAGTTATAATTGTGTTTTTCGGATAAAAACAAAGCAGCAGCAATTATTCCCGTTCCACAAGCTAATGTTTCGTTTTCTACACCTTTTTCGTACGAACGAATTTTAATTTTATTATCATTTTCAATTTCAATAACATTTACGTTCACTCCATCGGGTTGAAACGAAGGATGATTTCTTATTAATTTCCCAAAAGAATTCATATTAAATGAATCGAATTGAGTATCGGAAAAATTATGTAATAAATCTTTAATTTCGGAATACTCTAAAACAACGTGCTCTGCTCCGGTATTAGCGTAAAATAAGTTGTACTCTGAATCTTGGATTGTAATAGTAGTGGTTTTGGTAACCGGTGATTTATTTAATGAAAACCGAACGACGTTATCTTTTAAAACTTCTGCCGAGTATTTTTCTCCACAACACTCGAAAGTAATTTGCGATGATCGAATATCTAAAAATTTCTTTGCGTAAACAACCGCACATCTCGCCCCGTTTGCACATAGCATTCCGCTCGAACCATCGGCATTGTAGTAATTAACTTTAAAATCAGCGTTTTGCGAAAGTGAAAGAATCAATATTCCGTCAGCACCTACTCCTAAACCTCGTTGACATAATGTTCTTATCATTTCTTCACCGAGGAACGGAACGACGTGATTTAGGGTATCGAACAAAATAAAATCGTTACCGGCACCGGTAACTTTTGTAAAACGTAATGTAAGATTTCTCATAAAATCACCTTGCTATTTTAAGCCATTTAATTACTTCGCCCCACGAAGGTCGTTTCCCCGTCATTAAAATTGCAGTTCTGTAAATTTTACTTGCAATGGGAATCATAAAAACAAGAGTTAATAAATTAACTATAATAGAACCGATAAATTCTAACGTGGAAACATCAACCAAAGCCATTCTTGCAGGCATAACCATTATTGAAGCAAACGGAAAGAGAGAGGTAATCTCTACAAGTTGACTTGTAGGATTATTTATCAACGAAATTGCAATAAAAAATGGAATCATTATTAAAAGCATAATTGGCCACATTGCGGATTGTGCATCTTGCTCGTTATTAAATAAAGAACCGGTTGCTGCAAAAAGTTCGAGGAAAATTATTAATCCGAGAATATAGTTTAATAAAAAGTATAACCATTGCCAAAAAGGGATCTTAATCGCAATATCGGACGGAAGAGCAATTAAAGAAGTGGAAGCAGCAATAATAACAGGCGAGAGCCATATTATCATTTGAGCTAAAGAAGTAATAGAAGCACCAAGAATTTTACCGGTCATTAATTCTTTTGTATTTACCGAGGAAAGCAAAATTTCCACAATTCTGTTTTGTTTTTCTTCAATTACCGAACGAAATACCAATTGACCGGAAGTAAGTAAACTTAAATAAAGAAAGAATACGAAAATATATGCTATTATAGTACTTCCCTTGTTTTTCTTTGTAATTGAATTTTCGGAAACTTTCATTTGGCTAACCTCAACAGTATTGCGTGCGAAATTAATATCCGAATTATCAATACCTTTTCCGGCAAAATATAAAGTTACAAGTGCGTTGTTAATTATTCCTTTAAGTCTGGTAATTACACTTAAATCGTTCGGTGTTTTTGAATAATAAAAAATCTTTTTGTTCTTCAAAGCTGAATCCGGTACGAAAAATACTCCCGAAAGACTTTCATCAATTAAAAGTGGACGTAATTTTTTTAATTCGAAATTAAATTTATTATTCGGAAGAGTTTTAAAACGAACAATAAAAGTACTGTCCTTGGATAATTTACTATCAGCAAAATCTTTTTCTATTTCTTTTGTAATATTTTCCGTTTCGCTAATAACAATTATTTCTTTTTTTGAATTATCACTCGAATTTAAAACCAAAGCCTGAATTCCTATTGAGAGAAATAAAATACCGGGAATTAATAAGGTCATTACAATAAATGTTTTTGTAAAAAGTTTTTCCCGTAATTCACGAATCAAAATTACTTTTACTTTTTCCTTTTTCATTTTTCCCCGATTTCGTTTGTTATTTCTTCGCCAACCAGAGATACAAAAATTTCGTGTAACGAAACATCATTCATCGAAATACTTTTAATTCCAACGTTATGTTCCAATAAAATTCTTAAAATTTCGTTTCCTCGGTTTTCGTTATCAACTTTTATTTCCGAAAGATGTCCGGTAGTTGAAAAATCCAAAACAAAAGGAAAATCTTTAATAAAATCTATCGATTTATCATGTTTGATAATAATCCGACCCTTGGAGAAGTTCTCTTTTATCTCGGAAAGTTTTCCATTCAAAATAATCTTCCCGCGGTTAATTAAAGCAATGTCATCACAAAGTTTTTCTGCATAATCCATTAAATGAGTTGAAAGAATAATTACTTTCCCACGTTTTTTCATCTCGAGAATAATATCAATAAGTAATTCCGTATTTATTGGGTCAAGACCCGAAAAAGGCTCGTCAAGTATAATAAATTCAGGGTCGTGGAGAATAGTTGCAATAAATTGAACTTTTTGTTGGTTGCCTTTGGATAAATCTTCAATCTTGGAATAAGCGCGGTTAAGTAAATCAAACCTATCCAAATATTCCAATGCTTTTCGTTTTATTTCTTTTCCATTTTTGCCTTTGATTTCTGCAAAAAACAGAAGAGTATCGAGCACCTTCATTTTATTGTAAAGTCCACGTTCTTCCGGCAAGTAACCAACATATTCTTTAAACGAATCATCAACCTTATTTCCCTTAAACAAAATTTCGCCACTATCGGGAAAGTAGATGTTCATTAACATTCGTAAGGTTGTAGTTTTTCCCGCACCATTTCTCCCAATTAATCCGAAAATTGTATTTTCGTAAACAGAAAAACTTATGTTATTTACAGCAACGACGTTTTGAAATTTTTTTAATAAATTGTTAACCTTTAAGACTTCCATACTCAAAGTTATATTTTTAATATAAAAAGATATTGAAATATTTTTATTTATATAAAAAAATATTTATTATCATATTAGTAATAAAATAATTATTAAAAAATTGAGAAATCGGCGTAGCAAAACATATTATTCAACAATTTTAATTATTGTAGCTATTACAATTTGGGCTATTTTTTCTCTACATTTCATTTATCTGAATGTTGAAAAAAATATCCTAAAAAGTAAAAAGAAACTCGTTGAAGCAGTTGTTAAAAGTTCCCAAAAAACAATTCGAGTTTTCATTGCTGATATTCACAATGATTTGAATTTTCTCTCGAAAAATAAAGATGTTAAGAACATTACTGCCAAAACCGAAAAAGTCTTAAAAGATTTTTTCGATAGTAAAAATGATTTGAAAAATCCTTGGATTTATAGTATTTCGAGATTAGATACAAATGGCGTAATAGTTGCTTCTTACCCAAACACAAAAGTAATTGGACTAAATGTTAGCGAGCAAGAACATAACAAACTCGCTCTTAAAATCCGTAAACCTATAGTCGGTAATGTCTTTTTAACAATACAGGGAAAAGAAGCTATTGCCCTTGTTCATCCTGTTTATAAGAATAAAAAGTTTGACGGCTTAATTTCAATTTTAATTCCCTACAATTTTTTCTCGAATTTTTTTCTTCGTCAAATTAAATTTGGTGAGCAATCAAGAACATATCTAATACAACAAAACGGAATAATACTTTATTCGGAAAAAAATGACGACATTACTTCATCATTTTTTGAGGTAGCTGAATGTTTTGCTTGTGAAGATATTTCTAAAGATATTTCATCAGCCGATACTTCAAAATTTATAAAATTTTTCACAAAAGGTCCTGAACCTAAAGAAGCTTTTCTTTATGTTTCCCCGTTAAAACTACCTCACAATGAATGGAAAATAGTTGTATTTATGCCCGGTGATGAAGTTTTTGCAACACTTAACACTATTTACACAAGATTTATTATGGTAGGTGGAATTTTAATTGCTTTTATTATTTATGCATTTATTTCATATAATATTAAAGAGAAAAAACACACGAGAGAAATAATTGAAAAAGAACAAATTTTTGAAGTTGTATCGGAAAAGACCGGACAATTTGTTGTTCAATATAATATTGCTAATGATACATTAAAATGGTTTGGAGATACAAATAATATTTTAGGTTATCCTTATGAGAAATTTGAAAATACCAACAGGGAAACTGTCTTTAAATTAATTCATCCTGGTGACTTAAATAAAATTAAAAAACTATTTGAATCAATAACCAAAGGTAAAATAAAAAGTTTTGATGTTGACTTTAGATTGAGACACAAACACGGTAAATACATTTATGTTAATGCTCAAGCAGGTTTAATTCAAGATAGTAAAGGACTACCCTATCTAATAGTAGGTTCAATTAAAGATATTACTTATAAAAAGATACAGGAAGAAGAACTTAAACGTTACAAAGATCATTTGGAAGATTTAGTTAACGAAAGAACGCACGAACTCGAACTAACCTTAAGCAGGCTACGAGAAGAGATTAAAGAAAGAAAAGAAAAAGAAAAACAATTACAAAAAGCAAAGAAAAAAGTTGAAGCAGCAAACAGATTAAAATCCGAATTTCTTGCACAAATGTCCCACGAAATTCGCACACCAATAAATACAATAATCAGCTTCACATCTTTACTTCAGTTTGAGCTGGAAGAAGATGTTAAATCCAATTCTGAATTAAAAACAGCATTCGATGCAATCTCGCAAGCTGGTGAAAGAATTGTACGGACAGTTGAATTAATCTTGAATATGACGGATTTGCAAACCGGCAACTTCGAACCACATTTCAAAAAATTGGATGTGTTACAACATATACTAGATAAAGTTCTAAATGAATACAAACCAAAAATAAAACAAAAAAATCTAGATTTTGAATTAACCATAGATGCCGGGATCAATACAACCGCATTTGTTGATGAATTTTCGGTACGACAAATTTTTATGCAACTTATCGATAATGCTATAAAATATACCGAAAAAGGAAAAATAAGTATTCGTATCTTCTATAATGAAGAAGATTTATTAACTATTGAAATAAGCGATACCGGAATTGGAATTGACAAGAAATATATTGACTATTTATTTGAGCCTTTTACACAAGAAGATCAAGGATACACCAGAAAATTCGAAGGCAACGGATTGGGATTAGCCTTAGTTAAACGATATTGTGAAATTAATAATATTAGTATTGAGGTCGATACGGAGAAAAATGTAGGAACAACTTTCCGACTAATTTTTAACGATAATTTAATTGTTACTTAATAAATAGCAAGATTGAAAAAACAAGTCTGGGAATTTTAATTCAAAAAACTAAATTTTTAAGCTATTCTTCTAAAATTTCAGCAATAATTTCTTCTGCTGCAAACTCATTTTCCATTAAAGAATTTAGCAACGCCAATTGATTTTTTGCACGAATCAAATTATGCTCAGGATATTTAATTCTGTAATAAACATCTCCGTTAAGATAATCGGTTAAAAAACGAATTGCTTGTTCGTAAATAATCATTTCGGCACCGAAGACCAAATTCATTAACTCAACCGGTTGTAATTCGTTTTTAAGCTCATTCAAATACCCTCTTGCAAGTTCTCTGAAAAAATCCAACCTAAAAGTTACCTTGCTCAAATCACTTTCATCTTCCGCAGCAGAGTTTGTGTAACTACGAACCATATCACCAAAATCGCAAAGAATGTTTGAAGGCATAATTGTATCATAATCGATAACGCATATTGCTTCTTTGGTAGTTGCATCGAAAAGAACATTGCTTATTTTGGTATCGTTATGCGTAACTCGTGTAGGTAAGCCTTCGAATGTAATTTCATCGTACCTATCCGAAAGCAACGAATGTGCTTCAATCATCTCCACCTCGGGCAATATTGATGAGGCTCTGCCGGCTTTATCTTCTTCAAGTGCTTGATAATATTGAGCAATACGAAATGAAAGATTGTGGAAATTTTCAATCGGATAACCGATTAGAGATGCTTCCAATCCGTTTAAGATTTTTTGAAACTTCCCAAAAATTTTACCTCCTTCGAAAGCAATTTTAGGGTCGGAAACAACTTCGATAGATAGTGTGTTTTCAATATAAACTGTCATCTGCCACACATCACCATTGGGGAAAAGACAATTTTCATCATCTTTGGTGGAAATAAAATTAAGCAATTCTCTTTTGGGATTTTCAAGTCCAAAACTATCGAGATTTTCCTGAATAAATGAATTGAGGACCATTACGTTAAAACAAATAGCATCGGGATTTTGGAATACTTTTGTATTTATCCTGCGTAAAACATATTTTTGACCTGCACTGGTTTCGATAAGATAATTTTCATTAATGTGTCCCGCAGTTAAAATTTTAACGGAAATTATTTCACCTTCTATTTCAAAAGATGAGGCAATATTTTTCAGAAAATCTAAGTCCATAGTTTGTGCGGATAAACACCTTTTTCTATAAGCATTTTCATTTTTTCACGAGCAATTTCAGTATCGTCTTTGTATGTAAGTCCGAACCATTCAGCATTAGTTACGGGAACTTTAACTTTGGCGATTCCGTTTTTTATCAAATTGTCAACAACCGTAGGAATAAAAAATTCCGCTTTCGGATTTGTTGCATTATTTTTTAAGAAATCTATGAAATAATCGGAAGAATATTCAAAAATATTAGGTCTAAAAACGAACATATTCATCGATACAATTTCTTCACCAGATAAATTTATCCATTGTCCGGTGCTATCTTTGAACTTAACAGAATTGTTTTCCTTAATAATTTCAGTACGTTCAACAATCGACTTCAAATAATTTTCTTCATCAATTTCACAAACTCCACGCGAAACCGAACCGAAATCAGAAAGCGTATTTTTCAGTTTGTACCCAACAATTCCGTAAATATTTTCATCCGTTTCTTTTTTCAAAAAATCGGATGCAGTTTTATAAGCATCATATCCGTAAAAATCATCGGCATTAATTGTAATAAACGGTTCTTTAATTACATTTCGAGCTGCAAGAAGTGCGTGTCCGGTGCCCCAAGGTTTTTTACGTTCTGATGGAATTTCAACATTAATAGGAATATCGTCCATTTCCTGAAAAACTATTTCGATATTCAAATGCTTTGGCAACTTAGCAATTATAGTTTCATTAAAATCTTTTTCGATTTCTTTTCGAATTACAAAAACAATTTTTTCGAAGCCGTTTCTAATTGCATCGTAAATTGAATATTGAATAATCGGTTCTCCGTTTGGTCCAATTGGAGTAATTTGTTTTACACCGCCGTATCGCGAACCCATTCCCGCGGCAAGAATTAAAAGCGATAAGTTCATCTTTATTATATCTCCGTTTTTAAAATTTAAATATAAAAATTGCCGTGGTTAATTGATAAGAGTTTATTTAATAAAATGCTTTGAATAATCAGCGAATATCATCACAAATTACAAATCTATGCGACGTTACCCTACGTCCGAAACTGAGTTTCGGGCGGAAATAATTTCCGAAATTTTATTTCGGCAAGTTCCGTAGGAACGAAATATTTGTAGAATACAATAACCTCAACAAAACCAAAGCTCCGTAGGAGCGAAATAGCAAAACAAAACAAGGTTTCGTGTGTTAGTTCTGAACGAAATACAATTTCGTAAGGAGAAGTGAATTGCGAAATCCAAATTGTCATTTCGAACCCCGATTCCGACACGTCGGAAGAGGGGTGAGAAATCTTTAATACAACAAATAAGATTTCTCCTCAGCCGATTTTATCGGCTTCGTTCGAAATGACAGCACAATTAAGCATACGCAAATAATTCCGGAGATTGCCACGCCCTCGCTCACAACAATTCGCGAGGGCTCGTAATGACGGATTAATTTTTTAATTCTAAATTCAAAAAAACTATACAAACTATTAACTTTCAAAAGATTTCTCTCTTCACTTATTTCATTCGCTTCGGTCAAAATAAGAATTTTGCTTTACTTAAACCTTTATTCAAAATCTACTAATATTCTTACGTTTATATTGGGAAAGCAAAAAACCATAATTAAAAAAATATTATTTTTGTAGTGTGTTCTGAAAAATTTTGAAGTCGTTAGGGGTGCTGTCGAAAAGACGGCTGAGATAATACCCTTGAACCTGATCCGGGTAATTCCGGCGTAGGGAAACGCAAAGCGAAATCGAAAGCGTTTCGTTTTTTGCCGTTTCCCCAACGGCTTTTTTTATTTTAAAAAATACGGAGGATACAATGAAACGCTTATTTGTTTTTCTGATAATGTTAGTAGTCACTAACCTCAACGCCCAGGTAATTAATCTTAAAGCAAAAGTTGTAAATGCGGGAAATAACCAACCGCTTTACCGTGCCAATGTTTTCGATAAAACAAAAGGCATTGGTACAGCTACCAACGAAAACGGCGAGTTCGTTTTACGAAATGTTTCTTCGGAAGATTTAATTTCAATCTCGTTTATCGGTTTTGAAACAAGTGAATTGAAAGCATCCGAAATAAATTCGTTAAAAATAATTTCGCTTAAACCGAAAGTTCTACAAAGCCAAACGGTACTGGTTGAAGCACTAACCGGCGAAAAGAAATCAACAACGGCATTTGAAAAAATTAAGCGAAAAGATATTGAAGAGAAATTGACAAATCAATCCGTGCCGGAATTTGTTTCGTACTTACCTTCTACTACTTTCTATTCCGAAAGCGGTGGAACAATCGGATACACTTACTTGAACATTCGCGGTTTCGGACAAAGACGAATTTCAATTTCGGTAAACGGTATTCCGCAAAACGATCCGGAAGATCACAATGTTTATTGGGTCGATATCCCGGGACTTCTCGGAAACACCGGATTAATTGAAGTTCAGCGTGGTGCGGGCAACGGCGTAATCGGTTATCCGGCAATCGGCGGTTCGGTAAATATTATTACTTCGCCATTTTCAAACGAAAAGAAAATCTCGTTTGGAACGCAGCTCGGAAGTTACAATTTGCGTACATACAGCGCAAAAGCTTCGAGCGGATTGATTAATAATAAATATTCAATTTACGCAAATCTTACTCAAACACTACAAAGCGGTTATCGTGATTTATCGTGGGTAGATTACAAATCGTTTAATATTTCGGTTGCCCGTTACGATAAAAATTTAACAACGCAAATAAATATTTACGGCGGTCCTATTACGGATGGACTTGTTTATTACGGCTTGCCGAAAAATGTAATAAAAGATAGAAAACTTCGTCGCGAAAATTATTCGTGGTGGGATTACGATTACGAAAACAATCAATATTATTCGTGGTCGGCAAAGCGTCGTCCCGAAGAAAAAGAATATTACTTCCAACCTCATTTCGAAATTTTGAACGATTGGAAAATCAACGACAATTTAACATTTAACTCGGCTTTGTTTTTTGTGGAAGGACGCGGTTATTTCGATTTTGACGGTTCGTGGGCGGATACAACAACTTTAAGAATGACGCACGAATACGGATTTTCGCCAACTCAAAATCCGCAGAATACGATTATCCGTGCCGAAGTTGATAACGACCAATTCGGTTGGATACCGAGGTTAAAACTTAATCACAAAAACGGAAAATTGATTTTCGGTGGGGAGTTTCGCATTCATCGTTCAACGCATTACGGACAAGTGCATTTTGCAACAGGTTTGCCGGAAGGTTTTTCGCCATTGCACAAATTTTATTATTACAACGGCGGAAAAGATATTGTGAATGCTTTCGCAAACGAAACTTACAACTTATCCGAAAAACTGAAAATATTCGGCGAAATTCAACTTGCGTGGAACAGATACAAAATTGAAAACGAAAAATATTTGAATAATAATTTCAGTATCTCAAATCTTTTCTTTAATCCGAGAGCCGGAATTAATTACTCGCTTTCCAATTCTGCAAATGTTTTCTTTTCGTTTGCAAGAGTTTCCCGCGAGCCTCGCTTAAAAAATTATTACGATGCAGAAGGCTCATACTACGGCGAAAGGCCGCAGTTCGAGCAAAATCCCGACGGCACTTACAATTTCGATAAACCGCTTGTTAAACCCGAAACAATGAACGACTTTGAACTCGGTTTCAATTATTCGAAAAACAAAATCGATTTTTCGGCAAATCTTTATTATATGCTTTTCCAAAACGAAATCGTTAAAAACGGGCAGCTCAATATTTTCGGCGACCCCGTTACCGGAAATATGGATAAAACAATTCACACTGGTGTTGAGCTTTCGGCAAATATTTACATTGCCAAAAATTTTTCGGTAATGCTCAACGGAACTTATTCTCGTAATTTTATTTCAAAAGGCAAAACTTATTTCGGAAATAACGAAATTGATTTGAGCGGAAACGAACTCGGCGGTTTCCCGAATTTTATTGCCAATCTAATTCTTACATACTCAACAAGCAACGCGAACATATCACTCTTTTTTAAATACAACAGCGATTATTATTCTGATAATTATCAAGACAAAGCATCTGAATTTTATTCGAAAGGTTACATTTCTTACAACGATAATAAAGTAGATAATTATTTCGTAGCAAATGCAATTGCTTGGTATCGATTTAATTTGGGAGAAAATCTTCCGTTGCTCAAATTTGTTTTTCAAGTGAATAATATTTTCGATAAATTGTACGCACAATATGCTGTTGGGAAAGAGTTTTTCCCCGCAGCCGAAAGGAATTTCCTTTTCGGATTAAATTTGGAACTTTAATTTCACATCAATACGGAACTTGAAATGAAATGCTTGATTATTGCCAACGGAAAACCGCCTCGTAAAAGCGACATTACGTGGCTTGTAAAAAAAGGCTACGATTTTATCATTGCAGCCGACGGAGGTGCAAATTCGTTGGTTAAATTTAATATTGTCCCCGATTTAATTATCGGCGATCTCGATTCAATCAGCGAAGAGACGTTGAAATTTTACGAAGGGAAAACAAAAGTCAAGAAAATCAAGAGGCAGAACGATACCGATGTGGAAAAGGCAATAAAATTCGCTATTTCGCAAGGTTGCGTGGATGTAATTCTTCTCGGTGCTTCGGGCGATAGACTTGACCACACGCTCTGTAATATCGGAAATCTTTTGAAATATGCGGATAAAATAAAGCTCGGAATGTTGCACGAAAAAACTTTGGCAAGAGTTTATTCAGGGAACGTCAATTTAAAAACGGAAAAAGGAGAAACAATTTCATTTTACTCGTTTACAAATGAAAATTTGATTACAACCAAAGGCTTGAAATACAAATTAAAAAACGAACCTTTGCCTTTCGGCGTTCGTTCAAGCACAAGCAATGTTGCCGTAAAAGAAGAAATTGAAATTCTGCAAACCGATAAAATTATTGTTATCCGCTCATTCGATGTGATTAAAAGAAATGATTTTATTTACGACATTTGATTACATAACACTTGCGGCGTTTTTTGCCGTCGTCGTTATTATCGGATTAATTGTTAAGTTCAAACAATCGAGGGAAGGAGCGGATTATTTACTCGGTTCTCGAAAATTGAGTTTGCCTTTGTTTGTTGCTACTACCGTTGCCACTTGGTACGGAGGAATTCTGGGCGTTGGTGAATTTACATACAAGTACGGAATATTAAGTTGGATAACGCAGGGCCTGCCTTACTACGTTTTTGCGTTGCTTTTTGCTTTTTTACTTGCCGGGAAAATTCGCGAATCGGAATTAATTACTATTCCCGATAAACTTGAAGAAAATTACGGCAAAAGCACCGCACTTGTTGCTGCCGTTGTTATTTTCTTTCTTGTAAATCCAGCCCCGTATTTACTTATGACTGGCTCACTTTTTTCTCTCTTATTTAACATTCCGCTTTTTGCGGGAATGCTTTTCTCAATTATAGTTGTTGGAATTTATTTAATTAAAGGCGGATTTAAATCCACGGTTTACACGGACGTTTTTCAGTTTTTTGTAATGTTCGCCGGTTTCGGTGTGATTGTTTACGTGCTATTTTCGGATTACGGCGGATTTGATTTTCTTCAAAAGAACATTCCAAAACAAATGCTTACTGTGGAAGGAACAAATCCGTTTTACATTGTTGTTTGGTTTTTAATTGCTTTGTGGACATTCGTCGATCCGGGATTTCACCAGCGAAGCTACGCGGCAAATGATGTAAAAACGGCTAAATTCGGAATAATAATTTCGGTGCTTTTCTGGATGTTGTTTGATTTTCTAACCTTAACAACGGGACTTTATTCACGGGCAATTCTCGGCAATAACATAAATGCCGTTATTTCTTATCCTTTGTTGGCAAACGTTGTTTTGCAAAGCGGAGCAAAAGGACTTTTCTTTGCCGCACTTTTTGCAACAATATTATCAACACAAAACAGTTTGACTTTTATTGCAGCCACTACATTCAGTCGCGATTTTGTCTATAAGATTTCTGAAGACAAAAATTCGGTTAATATCGAAAAACAAACACGGCTCGGAATTTTAATTGCTTCGCTTTTCGGTTTTATTGTTGCCTTGTATTTACAATCTGTTGTACAAATGTGGTATTTGTTCGGCTCAATTTTAATTCCGGGATTAATTTTTCCAGTAATCGGGGCATACTATCCGCGTTTTAAAGTAAACGAAAATTTTGCAACACTCGAAATTCTCACCGGTTTTTTAACTTCCCTTCTCTGGCTTCTTCTCGGTAAAAAATTAATCCCTACGTTTAGCATCGAACCGATGATTGTTGGCTTGTTTTTTTCGGGAATCATTCATTTATTAGGAATTAAAGAGATGAAAAACGGATTTTACAAACGAAAGTTAAATTCAGAGAATTAACACGTTGAACGAGTTCTGAATTATTATCTTTGGAAGGAAAAATTAAGGAATTCCGATGGACGTTAAATTTTACAAAAGTGTACACAATATTGCACAATTACCGAAAGACAAAAAGCCCGAAATTGTTCTTATGG
Source organism: uncultured Melioribacter sp. (assembly GCA_964477915.1). Lineage (GTDB taxonomy): Bacteria > Bacteroidota > Ignavibacteria > Ignavibacteriales > Melioribacteraceae > WGAL01. Next base: position 22,458 of record CAYZGB010000014.1, read on the forward strand.
GACGCTCAAACGTTGGGAAATCTTCGTTCATAAACTCTTTTTTCAACAGAAGAAAGTTGGCTCAAATCAGTTCAACTCCGGGTAAAACCCGCTCGATTAATTTTTACGAAGTTGATTCGAAATTATATTTTGTTGATTTGCCTGGTTTTGGTTATGCAAAGGTTGGTGCGGACGAATCGAAAAGGTGGAAAAAACTGATTGAAGATTATTTGTTTTCCGAAAGAAATTTTTTAACCGCCGTTCATTTTATCGATGCGAGAATAGGAATTACTGAGCTCGATTTTATGCTTAATTATTTCCTTAACGAAAACGCAATCCCGTTTATTGTTGTATTGAATAAAATCGATAAGTTGAATAACAACGAAAAGAAAAAAGCAATCGATAAAGTTATTTCCGATTTGGGCGGTGCAATCGAAAGAGAGCGCATTTTCATTTACTCTTCTACAAAAAACATTGGGAAGAAGGAATTAAAGACATATTTTAATACAATAACCGGTAAAAAAATTTTTTGAGTTTTTAATAAAATTCTAACAAAGTTTTATAAAATCTTATATATATTTAATAATAGAAATATATTTTTTCATTCACAATATTTTAGGAGGTTGCTATGAGGGAACTTTTGACAACTATAGCATTATTTTTTTTCTTTAATGCTTTGTCTTACGGGCAAACGACTATTGCTTTTCAAAGCTTTGAGGGTGGAAGTTCTGATACATGGAATTACAATGCTCAACCAAGTGCTTTCGATGAAAATTCACATTCGGACGTTTGGGCAGTTTGTGATAATTTAGCAAATATTTCTGGACCTTCTGATGGCACTTATTTTTGGGGAATAAGAGATCTTAAATGTTCAGCAAATACAAGTGGTGTTGGTAATTTAGATTTTACTGCATTTGATATTTCCAGTTATACCGATGTAACATTGACTTTTAAGTATTATACTCATGGATTCGATAGTTCAGACTCATTACTTTACCAAGTTCAGTATAATAATGGAAGTGACTGGCCATCTTCCGACTATGTTGAATGTAATAAAAATACTAATGCTTGGACTACTGTTACAATAAATATCCCAGCGGGTGTAACTTACGTAAGACTTAGATTAAGAGCAAATCAAAATGGAGGGAGTGACGAAGCTGCTTGGGATGAAATTAAGCTTTCTGGAACACAAGCAGGTGCTGTCGCAAATCCTTCCAACTTTACCGCTTCAGCTGGCGGGACTGATAACATTGATTTATCTTGGGATAAAAACGCTGCCGGTGACAATGTAATGATAGCATACAACACTTCGAACGATTTCGGAACACCGAGCGACGGAACAACTTATTCGGTGGGCGATAATATCGGCAGCGCAACCGTTATTTACAACGGAAGTGGAACATCGTACAATCATTCCGGTTTGTCCGCCAATACAACTTATTATTACAAAGCTTGGTCGGTTGACGGTTCAACTAATTATTCTTCCGGCGTTACTACAAACGCAACCACTGCAAAAGCGGAGCCTACTAACCATGTAACAAATTTTTCGGCAACGGCAGATGGTGCTTACAAAATTAATTTAAGCTGGACGGAAAATGACGGTGCAGTTGCTCCGGACGGTTATTTGATTATTGCCTCGACAGGAACCGTTACCGATCCGACCGACGGAACCGACCAGGATGACGATACCGATTTGACCGACGGCGACGGAAATGTTAAAGTTGATCACGGAACAACTTCATACAGTTTTACCAATTGCAGTGCCTCTACAACTTACAATTTTAAAATTTATCCTTACACCAATTCCGGTTCGCATATCGATTTCAAAACCGACGGCACCGTTCCGAGTGCAAGCGCTACAACGGATGCTGGGCCTAGCATTCCAAACCTTGTTATAAGTGAAATAATGCAAAACCCTTCAGATGTTGCTGATGATAAAGGTGAATGGTTTGAAATATATAACGCAGAATCGGATGATGTAAATATTGACGGATATATTATAAAAGATAATGGGAGTGAAAGTCATACAATTAATAATGGAGGTTCATTAATTATTCCAGCTGGAGGTTTTATTGTATTGGGAATTAATAACGATAATGCTACAAACGGTGGCTTGACAGTTGATTATCAATACAACGGTTTTTCGTTAGGAAATGGTGATGATGAAGTAATTTTAGTTTATTCTGACGGGACAACTATTATTGATAAGGTTGAATATGATAATGGTTCAACATTCCCTGATCCGTCGGGAGCCTCAATGGTGTTAAAGGACTTAACAGCTGATAATAATGTAGGAAGTAATTGGACAACTTCAACTCAACGCGAAGGTTCTTACGATGGTTCAGGGTCGGATAAAGGCTCACCTGGTGCACTTGGTTCTGATGCTGTTTTACCAGTTGAGCTCCAATCTTTTGTTGCAAAAACAAATGGAAATAGTGTGGTTCTTAACTGGCAAACTACAACGGAAGTAAACAATTACGGCTTTGAAATTCAAAGAAGCACTGAAAAAGCTACTTGGAATAAAATCGGTTTTGTCGAAGGGAACGGAACAAGCAACTCGCCGAAAGAATATTCTTTTACCGATGTTGTTTCCCAAAGCGGTAAATATTCCTACAGATTAAAACAAATTGATATTGACGGAAGTTACAAATATTCCAACGTTGTAGAAGTAAATGTAGGTTCACCGGAAAAATTTGAATTGGGACAAAATTATCCCAATCCGTTTAATCCAACAACAACAATCGAATATTCTATTCCAAACGTAGGGGCGTCTGTACAAAACGTACAATTAAAAATTTATGACGTATTAGGACGTAAGGTAGCAACATTGATAAACCAAAAACAATCACCTGGTAATTACAAAGTAAAATTTGATGCAAGCAAATTAAATAGCGGAGTTTATTTCTACACCTTACGTACCGGTGATTTTGTTTCTACGAAGAAGATGATAATAATGAAGTAATTTTATTATCTAATAACAAAATAATTTAAGGAGAATGTGTTATGAAAAAACATCTTACATTTGTATTATTTCTATTTCTGAGCATAAATTTTAATGCTCAAATTATTTCTCAATATATTGAGACAAGTAGTGGTACAACTCCAAAAGGTATTGAGATTTGGAACAATACTTCATCAACATTAGATTTTTCTACAAATAATCTTGTTATTGAAAAGGGAACAAATGGAGGTACTCCTAATGCTGATTTTACAATATCTTCTGGAACTTTGGCTTCAGGTGATGTTTTAGTTATTGGTACTTCTGATATGCAATCAGAAACCGAAAATAATGGTGCAACTTTTTATGAACATGCTTTCACTTTTAATGGAGATGATGCGCTTGTTGTAAAATACGGTGGGACAACTACGGATGTTTTCGGAGAGCCTGGTAGTGATCCTGGTTCTGCTTGGAGTGGTAATGGAGTATCCACAGCGAATCAGAACATTTCATTAAAGTCTGGAATTACTGATGGAGATATTGATGGATGGACAGACCCTAGTATTCGTTTTGAAACAACAAGTACGGATAATAGTTTAACTGGATTTGGTATTGCACCAGAATCCGCAACTCCCGTCGAACTTCAATCTTTTGTAGCAAAAACAAATGGAAATAGTGTGGTTCTTAAATGGCAAACTGCAACGGAAGTAAACAATTACGGATTTGAAATTCAAAGAAGCACTGAAAAAGCAACTTGGAGTAAAATTGGTTTTGTTGAAGGCAACGGAACAAGCAATTCGCCGAAGGAATATTCCTTTACCGATGTTGTTTCCCAAAGCGGGAAATATTCGTACAGACTAAAACAAATCGATATTGACGGCTCTTACAAATATTCCAATGTTGTAGAAGTAAATGTAGTTTCACCGGAAAAATTCGAATTGGGACAAAATTATCCCAATCCGTTTAATCCTACAACAACAATCGAATATTCAATTCCAAACGTAGGGGCGTCCGTACAAAACGTACAATTAAAAATTTACGATGTATTGGGCCGCGAGGTAGCAACATTGGTAAACCAAAAACAATCATCCGGAAATTACAAAGTAAAATTCGACGCAAGTAAATTGAACAGCGGTGTTTACTTCTACACCTTGCGTGCTGGTGATTTTGTTTCTACAAAGAAAATGATTTTGATGAAATAAAACTTTCTAATATATTTTCCGTTCAAAGGGCGTTTCAAACGCCCTTTTTTATTTTAAATCGGTAAAGAATATTCAGTTTTATTCGATAATAAAGTTTTAATTATATTTTTAAGGTAAATCGAAATGAGAATATTTCTTGTAATATTTTTCCTTATTTACAGTAATATATTTCCTCAATATTATTCCAATATTTCAACGGATAGCGATTCATTTATTGATGATTTAAAAAATTTAATAAGAGCAAATTATGTTAGAATTACGTATGACAATTACAAAAACACAATCATTCCCGAATATGAATCCTCGGACAACGGCGACAGTACAAGAAGTGTAACGTGTGTCTATACGGGTTACAAATATAATTATACACCTCCTTTTACTTGGGATGTTTTTAGTCGCGAGCATACCTGGTGTTATAGTTGGATGCCTACACACGGTGACAAAACAACTGATGAATATTCCGACCAACACCATCTCTTCCCGGTTCATCAAAATAAGGCGAATGTCAGAAGAAGTAATCATCCTCTCGGAAAAGTCGTGAATGTAACATATCAATTTATGGACGGAAAACTCGGGACTAATGCCAACGGGGAAACGGTTTACGAGCCACGAGACGAACATAAAGGAGACGCTGCAAGAGCATTGCTTTATATGACTATTCGATACGACGGTATTAACGG
>CAYZGB010000015.1:0-10006 GCA_964477915.1 uncultured Melioribacter sp.
AAAGTTTAGAATGAGGAAATAGTTTACTTAATCCGATTATCTTTGTGAACGAAACCCAAGGACGCGGAAAACTACGGCGGCAAGCAAGCTGCAACGTTCCGTCGGGATTAAGAACCTTGCACGTAGCCAAACCGACATCTTTCCGTTCGTCCATAAATTTAAGCATTTCGGTAATTGTGTTATCTTTAAGCAAAGTATCCGGATTTAGCAAAAGCACGTATTCGCCTTTTGCTTCCGCAATTGCTTGGTTATTTGCCTTTCCGAAACCAACATTTTCTTTATTCTGAATTATTTTAACATCGGGAAATTTTTTAGAAAGTGCTTCAATGCTTCCGTCCGCCGATGCGTTATCAACAACAATAATTTCGTGTAGAATATTTTCCGCCGCTTTTTTAATTGAGGCAATCGAATTGAGAAGAAATTCCTTTACATTGTAATTTACTATTATTACGGAAAGTTTAAGCATTGGTTAAATGCCGTTAATCCAATTTTCCAGTAATACTGCGAAACCTTAATTTCCAAACCATAAAAACCGCTTCGTGAACAATTGCCTTGGACATTTTGGACGAACCTTCAACTCTATCGGTAAAAACAATCGGGACTTCTTTAAGCCGAAAGCCTTTCTTCCAAGCCTTAAAATTTATTTCTATCTGAAACGAATAACCGTTGGAACGAATGTTATCGAGATTTAACGATTTCAATACTTCAATTCTAATTGCTTTAAAACCACCGGTTGCATCGTTAATTGGCAACCCCGTAATTACTTTGGTGTATTTGTTGGCAAAGTAACTCAACAATAATCGTTTCATTGGCCAGTTAACGACATTAACCCCGCTTGTGTATCTGCTTCCGATAACCAAATCGTTATCTTCCAAATGTCTAACTAATTCAGCAATATCTTCGGGATTATGCGAAAAATCGGCATCCATTTGAACAACTGCATCGAAACCATTTTCTATTGCGTATTTGAAGCCCGTCACGTAAGCAGTTCCCAATCCCAATTTACCGGAACGTTTCAGCAAATGAATTTTCTCATCGGTTTTGCTTTGTTCTTCAACAAATTGCCAAGTTCCGTCTGGCGAATTGTCATCAACAATCAAAACATCGTACGCAGGATATTTTTCGCGTAACAATGGCAACATTGCTTGAATATTTTCAAGCTCGTTGTAGGTCGGAATAATGATTATGATTTTTTCGGGCTTCATTTTTCAAAATGTCCTTTACCTAATAGTACTGTAAAAATTGTTCTAAATAAAATTTTAAGGTCAAAACGCAACGACATATTTTCGATGTAAAACAAATCGTATTTTAATTTTGTTTTGACGTCTTCAATTGATTCGTCGTATTTATGTTTTACTTGTGCCCAACCCGTAATTCCGGGTTTTACCAAAAGCCTTCTTTTGTAAAGCGGAATTTCTTTCGCGAATTTTTCAACAAAATAAGGTCGTTCGGGACGTGGACCAACTAAGCTCATTTCGCCTTTAAGAACATTAAACATTTGCGGTATTTCGTCAATTCTTACTTTGCGAATAAATTTCCCGACTTTCGTAATTCGCGGGTCATCTTTATCCGCCCAAACGGGACCGGTGTATTTTTCAGCATCTTTTATCATCGAACGAAATTTGTACATATAAAAAACTTTTCCGTTCAGTCCAACTCTTTCCTGCTTAAATATAATCGGTCCCGGCGACTCTAATTTTATTAAGATACCAGTAATTATTGAAATAGGCAAGGATAAAATTAATATTAAAAGCGATACAACAATATCTATTAATCGTTTTAAGTTTTTTTCCCATTCGGTCATTAAACGCGGTGTAATTTCAATAAGCGGGAAACCGTAAATTGAAAAAAGCCGGACTTGTCCGGTAATTATTTGATACAAATCGGGAATAATTTTAATGGTAACGCCGCTACTTTCACATTTGGAAATAATATCGAGCATTTCCGTATCTTCGTGTTTTTCAAGGGAAATGATTACTTCGTCGATATTATTTTCTGCAATAACCTTTTTAGCATTTTCGATTTTATCGAGTACTTTTATTCCGTTAAATTCTTTTCCAACATTTTGAGGATTTACCGCGATAAAGCCAATAATATCAAGCCCAAGAGGTCTGTTTTTAATAATTTTGCGTGCTATCTCTTTCGAGCGTTCATTAAATCCAACAACAAGTGTACGTCTTCTTCCAATTCCTTTAATTAATAAATATCGCTGCAAACTGCGAATTGCAAGTCTTCCCGTTCCTACAAACAGAAACAGAATTCCCCAGTAAATTAAAATCAAAAAACGCAAGCTGTGTCGGTGAAGATGTGTGCCGGCGTCATCAAAAAAGATTAAAACAAACAGAATGAAAACACCGATGAATGTTGTTTTGAACAATTTTGAAAGCTCGTCGAAACGTGAGGAAGCAAACCAATGTTTGTACATCCCGATTATCCAGAAAAGCAAAAACCAATAAAGATAAATAACAAACATCGGTAAGAAAAATTCGGGCTTTTGAAAAAGCACAAACGCACCGCTTTCAACACGGAAATAGTAATAAACTAACCAAGCAAGATTGATTGAAATGAAATCGGTAAATATTACAAGTATTTTCTCAACAGTTTTATTCATTTACCGAAGGAATTTGTTTTGCAATAGTTTCGCCGATTGCAAGACTTGCCGTTGCAGCCGGGGAAGGTGCATTAAGCACGTGAATTACACGTTTATCTTTTTCGATGTAAAAATCGTCCAATAATCCGCCGGAATAATCGCAAGCTTGGGCACGCACTCCCGAGCCACCGGTTTCAATATCATCAATTGTAATTGAGGGAAGTAATTTTTGCAATGCTTCTACAAATGCTTTTTTAGAGAAAGAACGATAAAATTCACCAAAGCCCGTTCTCCAATATTTTTTAGCAACTTTAAGAAAACCTGGCCAAGTAAATGTTTCGAAAGTATCTCGTAAGCTTAAATCAAATTTCTCGTAACCTTCCCGTTTGAATGCAAGAACGGCGTTCGGACCCGCTTCAACTTTTCCGTCGATCATTCGAGTAAAATGAACACCGAGAAATGGGAAATTCGGATCGGGAACGGGATAGATTAAATTTTTAACGAGATGTTTTTTCTCTTCTTTTATCTTGTAATATTCCCCGCGGAAAGGAATTATTTGAACCGGAATATGCGGTGAAGTTGTTTGTGCAATTCTATCGGAATTTAATCCTGCACAAGTAATTAAATATTTTGAAGTATATGCAACATCGCGAGTTACAACTTCTACCTTGTCGGTTTTTTCAACAGCATCTTTTACAAATGCATTGAAAATTATCTCACCGCCATTTCCCCTAATAAAATCAGCATATTTTTGAGCTACCTTCTTAAAATCAATAATTCCGGTTTGCGGAACGTGAATTGCTTTTATGCCGTTTGCATAAGGCTCATATTCTTTAAGTTCTTTTTCGTTCAATATTTTCAAGCCTTCGAGGCCGTTTTCCAAACCTCTTTTGTAAAGTGTTTCGAGATAAGGAATTTCATTTTCGTTTGTTGCAACAATTACTTTTCCGCAAATGTCGTATTCAATTTCGTGTTCGTTACAAAATTGTAAAAGTTTTTCGTAACCGCGTCTGCAATTGAGCGCTTTTAAACTTCCGGGTTTGTAATAAATTCCCGAATGAATTACACCGCTATTGTGTCCCGTTTGATGTGCGGCAACTTTTAATTCTTTTTCTAAAATTAAAATTCTAACTCCGGGTTTTTGTTGAATTAAATTTACTCCGGTTGCCAAACCAACAATTCCGGCACCGACAATAATTACATCGTAGGTCATTACATTCTCACAAAACTATTTCTTAAATATTAAAATTACAGTTGCAGTTGCGGCAATAATAGAAGCAATTTGAGCTGTCCGTTTCAAATAAAAATCGAAGTTGCGCGGCACATCTTTCGGCACCCAAATAAAATCGCCTGATTCAATTTTGTAATCGTCCGTGTCGGTCATATCAATCCAGGCATTGGATTTTCCTTTGATTAAATAAATTTCGGATTTCGCACGGTTTCCCAATCCGCCGGTTTTTTTAATGTAGTAATCGTATTTTGCACCCGGCTTGTATTCGATGTAGCCCGGATTCATTACTTGTCCGTAAACGTAAACCAAATTTGTTTTTTCGGGAATTACAATTACATCGCCATCTTTTACAATAAAATTGCCGTCGCTTAAACTATCGACAAAGATTTTTGTAAAATCCACTCCGCCTTGTGCACTGGAAAGCCGAAGTTTATTATCCGCAATAAAAACAACAGAATCTTCGGGAATAATATCCGCCATACGTTGCATTTGAAGAACGTTTGTTTCCGGATCGAAAAGTTGTTCAAGAGGATTTTGCATATTCTTTTTAATCGGAAGTTTTTTCTTTTCCGTGTAACTTTCCTTATCAAGTTCGGACATTGCAAGAAATGCACCGCGAATTAATCTGGAATTAACTAAATCCGCAGTTGGCTTAAATCCTCCGGCATTTTCAATTACTTGCCGAATTGTTGTGTTATCTTTTGTGATAAAAACATAGCCGGGTTTGTTTACTTCACCAAGAACAAGCACTTTGAAATTCCGTTTCATCGACGCATCGGCAACAACGCGAATTCTATCGGCACGATGTAAACGAAAGCCAAGACTATCGGGCGAAATTTTAATTATTTGTTCGCTATGTCCATCTTCGCTTAATCGAGAAATTTCGACGTAATCGATTTTTTCGTAAGCGGGATTAAATCCGTGTGCAAAAATGAGGGCATCACCAAAAGTATCGCCATCAACATATTGAAAAGTAACGTGTTTATTAACTGCACCGGAAATTTCAACGAAATCGGTTTTAATATTGTATGGCGGAAAAATTAAAACATCCTCGTATTGCAAATAAGGATTGTATTTATAGTCGCCGGTTAATCGGAATTTTTCCAAATCAACAATTTGCGAAGTTCCGTCTTTGTGAATTAATTTAATTCCGCGTTTAGAGTATTTCGAAAATTTATCAATTACTACCTGAACTAATTCCGGTGTGCGTGCCGCGGAAAGTTCCGCTTGACGAGTTTCGTTATAAAGACGCGTAACGAACTCATCAACCCGCTCTGTGGTTGAAGAAGGAAACGTTCCGGTAATTACAAAATCGCCACCGATTGTAACCGAGATTACATTAGACGCAAGGGATAAATCGTTTCCTGCTTGCGAAGTTAAATCCTGTGACCAAAGAAAGCTTGATAGAAATAATAGTACGAAAAACGTTCTTTTCATTTTATCCTCTGTTTTCGTATTGTTCTTTGTAATAATTTTGATATTCGCCCGAAATTATTCTTTCCCACCAATTTTTATTTTGCAAATACCATTCAACAGTTTTACGAATTGCATCTTCAAATTCGTATTCCGGTTTCCAACCGAGTTCATTCTGAATTTTTGTTGAATCAATTGCGTAACGGCGGTCGTGTCCGGGTCTATCTTTAACAAAAGTAATTAGGCTTTCAGGCTTGCCTAATATTTTGAGAATGAGTTTCACGATTTCAATATTTTGCATTTCGCGACTTGCACCAACGTTGTAAACTTCGCCGGGTTTTCCGTTTTCCAAAGCAAGTTCAACTGCACGATTGTGATCGATTACGTAAATCCAATCACGAACGTTTTTACCATCGCCGTAAATTGGCAAAGGCTTGTTATTTAAGGCGTTGATAATCATAAGCGGAATAAGTTTTTCGGGAAATTGATATGGTCCGTAATTGTTAGAACAGCGAGTAATTGTAACCGGCAATCCGTAAGTATGATGAAACGCAAGTGCCGCTAAATCTGCACCGGCTTTACTCGAAGAATACGGACTATTCGGTGAAAGAGGCGTTTGTTCGGTAAACAAACCGGTTTCGCCAAGACTTCCGTAAACTTCATCGGTAGAAACTTGCAGAAATTTTTTAACATTATGATTACGCGAAACTTCGAGCAACACTGCTGTTCCGGTTACATTTGTTCGGTAAAAAATTTCTGAACCGAGAATGCTTCTATCGACGTGCGATTCTGCCGCAAAATTAATTACGTATTCAATTTCATATTTGTTAAAAAGATATTCAACAAGTTCACGATTAATAATATCGCCCTTTACAAAAACATAATTTTTGTTGTTTTCAATTTCTTTCAAATTTTCAAGATTACCGGCGTAAGTAAGCTTATCGAGATTTACGATAAAATAATCATCTCTTGTTTTCAAAATATGATTGATAAAATTACTCCCGATAAAACCGGCACCACCCGTTACCAAAACTTTTTTCATTTGCTCTCCTTTTAGTTAAAACACAAATAGACCAATTAACAATCCGGTTGTAAAAACAAATCCGCGCGAAGTTAAATCATTCGGAACACCGGAAAGTTCAATATTGTCATTAGTTTTCCAGTTTCCGAAAAGCGGGATTTGATAACCGGCACCAATTCTAAAAGCAATAAATCTATTTAATAAAATTTCGGCATTAACAGTAGGCATTAAAAGAAAATATGTTTTATAAAAATTCAGATGTTTAACACGCGAATTCCCATTAAACTCATCCCAAATTCCAACCCAGGTAAGATTTTCATTAAATTCAAAAAGGTCGCAATTGATTTTTCCGCCACCAATTACACTACCAAGAGAAACCGCAATTCCTTTAATTTGCGGAAGCGTATATTCAATTGTAATTCCACCTCCCGAAATTGAAAGATGAGAAGAACGATTTTGTTTGCTAACTTCTTCCGAGCCTCCGTAACCGAAACCACCCAAGCGTAAATTACGCACGAATAAAACATAAACGTAACCGCTTCCTCCGAAAGTAATTAAACTGGTTGGAAATTCCGGCATATTTGATTTTTTTAATTCGGAATTTAATGGTGAAATATTCGGGAATAAATAATTAAAACTTACGCCACCCGCCATTCCGAATTTAGAAACGGTGTTCAAACTTTGCTCGGAAAGTTGTGCAAAAGCAGAAATCGATAAGAAAAGAAGCACAAAAATTGTTTTTTTCATTGATTACATTTTAATTAAAATTTAATCTTTTAAATTAAAAATTATTCTTATTAAATGTCTAATCGTGTAATGTAATAACCGGTTCAAGCCAAGTTACAACTCGGTCTTTGTAAAAGACCACATCCCCAAATCTTTCGCTTGTGTAATTGTAACGCCAAATTTCAGAAATCCCTTTTTTTATTAGTTTTGGCTTTCCGAGTAATGAACGGACTTCGGCTTTTGTCATTCCTTTTTTTAATTCTTTCCATTGCGGAAACTCGCCCGTTTTTGATGGCTCAATTATCTTGCTGCCTTCCGGTGTACTTTCCTCAATGATATCCGGTTCTGATTGTGGACGATGTTCCACGGAGGACTCAATACCAATGTTTGATAATTCGCTTTCAATTTGAGAACTTACTTTCGGACAATTCGGATATAAAATGAAATAAAACTCAACAATCGAAATAATAAAGAAAACAACTGCAAAATATATCCATAATGGTCTATCCATAATACCTTACCTCTTTTTTTTATATGTGAATATAATTATATTTATAACAAATTTCATTGCACAAAAATACAAAATGCAAATTGTCGGATATATTCTAATAAAACTTAAACGGAATATGAGATTGATTGTAGAATTGTGGTTAAAAAAATTGTCATTTAGATTTCGATATATTAGGAAAAGTCGCTGATGTAAAATTATTTTCGTCCTTTCTTCATAGTCCTTGACCTTTAAGAGCGTTTGGTTTTTTTCTTCTCGAACGAATTGAATTACGCTCGGAACTATGGCGCGTAACTTTGTTTCGTTTTAATCTTTTTGTTTCACTCCTACGGAGCTTGGATTTCATTGGCTTTCCCTTTTTCTACAAATATTTCGTCCCTACGGGACTTTACGTTTATTTTTCTGTCATTTCGACGAGACGACGTAGTCGTTGAGGAGAAATCTTATTTGTCGTATTAAAGATTTCTCACTCCTCTTCCGACGTGTCGGAATCGGGGTTCGAAATAACAATTTGTAATCGACCTCGTACGAAAGACAAAGGTCGAAGGGCCAAAATCATTCTTCCTTGATTTTCTTTTTCAACTCATTTAATTTATTCAATGCTTCGATAGGTGTCATTTCGTCAATCGGAATTTCGGAAATTTCTTTGCGTATTTCATCATCCGTAAATTCGAATAAGCTGTATTGAACTTTATCCTCTTTTTTCTTGAACTTACGTTTTCGCTTGATTTCGTACGGTGTTAATTCTTTCCCTTCAAGATTATTCAAAATTTCTTTCGCACGATTTGTAACAAATTGTGGTAAACCCGCCATTTGGGCTACTTGAATTCCGTAACTGTGGTCGGCACTTCCTTCCGAAATTTTATGCAAGAAAATTACTTTGTCTCCGTATTCCTTAACTTCTGCACGCATATTTTTGATGCGTGGGAAAATTTCAGCCATTTCGTTAAGCTCGTGGTAATGAGTAGCAAAAAGAGTTTTGGCGGCAACGGCGGGATTTTCGTGTAAATATTCCGTAATTGCCCACGCTATTGAAATCCCGTCGAACGTGCTTGTGCCTCGACCGATTTCGTCCAATAAAATCAAGCTTTTGTTAGTGGCGTTATTCAAAATGTTAGCTGTTTCGTGCATCTCAACGAGAAATGTAGATTCGCCGGCTGTGATGTTATCGCTTGCACCGACTCGAGTAAAAATTCTATCGACAATTCCGATATGTGCACTTTTTGCCGGCACAAACGAACCGCTTTGAGCAAGTAAAACTATTAATCCCGTTTGGCGTAAGTAAACGGATTTACCAGCCATATTTGGTCCGGTAAGAATGATAATTTGCTGTGATTGATTATCGAGAAACAAATCATTCGGCGAAAACTTTTCACCAGGAGGTAACGATTGTTCAATTACCGGATGACGTCCTTCGATAATTTCGAGTTTTGTTCCGTTATCCAAAACCGGTTTTACGTAATTATACTCTACTGCAGCTTGTGCAAAGGAAAGATAACAATCAAGCTCGGCAATTACCGAAGCATTACGTTGAATTTCCGCAGTGTGGCGAGCTGCGGTTTTTCTTATTTCATCAAAAAGTTTGAATTCGAGTTCCTCGATTTTTTCTTGAGCATTGAGAATTTTATCTTCGTATTCTTTCAAAAGTGGCGTAATGTAACGTTCGCTATTCACTAGTGTTTGCTTGCGGATGTAATCTTCGGGAATTTTATCCTTATGTGCATTGCTTATTTCGATGTAGTAACCGAACACCTTATTAAATCCGACTTTCAACGAAGGAATACCCGTTCGCTCACGTTCTTGTTTTTGTAAATTCGCAATCCAACTTTTTGCATTGTGTTTAATATCGCGGAGCTCGTCAAGTTCGGCACTGTAACCTTCGCGAATAATTCCACCTTCCCCAATGACAAGCGGCGGATCGTCATTTATCGCAAGTTCAATTGTTCCAACAAGCGAATCGAGATCGGATAAATTTTCATTTAATTCTGTTAGTCTTTTGCTCGTTGCGGTATCGAGTAATTGATTTATCAGTGGAATTTTCTTCAACGAATTTTTCAGATTAATCAGTTCACGAGGCGTTGCTCTTCCGGTGCTTACGCGGGAAATCAATCTTTCCAAATCCGCAATTTCTTTCAATTCGTTTTGAAGATTTTCGCGAAGCGATTTTTCATTTACAAAATTTTCAACTGCATCCAAGCGAACGGAAATTTTTTCCAAATTGGTGAGTGGAGCGGAGAGCCATTTTTTTAGCATTCTACCGCCCATTGCGGTGTTGGTTTTATCTAAAATTTGAATCAGCGTTCCTTCGCGTCCACCGTCTCTTATTGTTTGCAGAATTTCGAGATTTCGTTTTGTAGCCAAATCCAAAGCCATATATTCGCTTGGATTGTAAATCGAAATTTTATTTAAGTGAGGAAGTTTCGCTCGTTGAGTTTCATGCAAATATTTTAATACTACTCCTGCTGCAACTGTTGCCTGCTTTAATTCTTCCAGACCAAAACCTTTTAAGCTTTGAAC
>CAYZGB010000015.1:10106-26218 GCA_964477915.1 uncultured Melioribacter sp.
CTGCAACTGTTGCCTGCTTTAATTCTTCCAGACCAAAACCTTTTAAGCTTTGAACATCGAAATGTTCGGTAAGTAAATCGTAAGCAAAATCGTAATCGAAAAACCAATCGTCAGTTTTGGTAATTCGAATTCCTTGCAAATAATTTTGAATGTGTTCGGAAATAAAACTGTAATCGCTTTTAGAGACAAGAATTTCGGATGGATTGATCAGTGAAAATTGTTCGTCCAATTTGGAATTTGCAACTTCGTAAGCAAAAAATTCACCGGTGGAAACATCTGCAAATGAAAGCCCGACATTGTCTTTTGCAAAATACAAAGCAAGCAAATAGTTGTTTTTATTGTGTTCGAGAAGTTTATCCGAAAAAACAACTCCCGGTGTAACTACTTCAACAACTTCACGTTTTACAAGTCCTTTTGCCAGTTTCGGATTTTCCACTTGTTCGCAGATTGCAACACGATAACCGGCTCTAATCAATTTGGGCAAATAAGTATCAATTGCGTGATGCGGAAATCCGGCAAGGGGAACGTTTCCGGCTTTACCGTTGGAACGCTTGGTTAATACAATTCCCAAAACCTTCGAAGCGATTTCAGCATCTTTATCAAATGTTTCGAAAAAATCGCCGACACGAAAAAGCAATAGCGTATCGGGATTTTCTTTTTTAATCTGATAAAACTGCGTCATTAAAGGTGTTTGAGACATTGTATCCTTAATAATTTTATTTAAGCTTTGAAATATACTAAAACGTAAAGAAATCTATTTACTGCTACTTCTGTTACTTACACATTAGTTACTGTAACGAGCTAAGTAATAGCATTTTATAGAACACGGATAACTCGGATACGACGGATTAGCGCGGATTTATAGTTCGTTGTCCTTTGTCAGTTACCAATTACAAATTATAAATTCCAAATTGTCATTTCGAACTCCGAATGCAACTTGTTGCGAGGGGTGAGAAATCTTTAATCTATAATTAAACACAAGATTCATTTTTAAGATTTCTCCTCAGCCTCCTTTGTCGGCTTGGTCGAAATGACAATTTTTCGGCTATTATTAGGACAAAATACAATTTCGTTCGGAGAGGGATTATTCGCTTTTCATTCGTGAATTCGCGGCAATTTTTTATTTTAGCAAATTTAACAAATTTACCCAGATTACAAATTTGTGCTACGTTTCCAAAATAAAATTCTTTCGAAGAAGGCAAACAAATGACAAAGCACTACGGACAACGGACTAACGACAAAAAAAACTTTATGAACTTTTAACTTTACAAACATTCAACCTTTTGTCCTCTTTTCCTTTTATCCTTTCTCCCTCCCATTCAACATTTTACGATAAATTGTGTCCTCGATATTTAATTTTTCAACAAAAAAACGTATCTTATTGTCTTAATAACTGATTATTTAGGAAATGTTCTTTACGATTATTATTCAATCATTTTACGGAGAAAAGTTATGCTTGAAATAAGAGGTCACGCAAGAGGCGGACAAGGAATGGTAACCGCGTTCGAAATTCTTGCTAAAATTTTCAGTCAGTTAGGAGATTACCACGTTCAATCTTTTCCCGCTTTTGGTGTGGAAAGAACCGGTGCTCCTATTCAAGCCTTTTTGAGGGTTGCAAAAAACGAAATACTGAACAGAAGTAATGTTTATCATCCTCATTTAATTGTTGTCTTTGACGAATCGCTTCTCGAGCAAATTCCAGTTTTCGACGGATTACGTAAAGGCGGAACGGTTTTGTTAAACACTACAAGAAACGTTAATGAGTTCAAAAGCAATGTTGATAGTGTGTTTACAATTCCCGCAACTAAAATTTCGCTCGATTTGGGATTGGGAAGTAAATCGCTACCGATTGTAAACGCTGCAATGATTGGTGCAATAATGCGATTAATCGATGCGGATATTGAAATCGCTAAAAAAGTTATTGCCGAAAACGTTCCCGCAAAACCGGAAGAAAATGCCAAATCAGCGGAAATTGCATTCGGAAGCGTTGTAGGTTTCGAACAATCGGAATTGAAACTTTACGATTTCTTAAATGCGGAAAAGGACGAACCTATTGAATTTACGGAAGAAGAATTATCTGCAAAAAAAGAAGACCTTGACAAATACCGCCATCCTTACTGGTACGAACCGATGTCGCTCAATAAAACCGGTAACTGGCGAGTTCTCACACCCGAATACGATTACAAAACCGCACCGTGTTCATCCAATTGTCCCGCCGGCACTGATGTTCGCGAGTTCATTAAACTTGCGGGCGAAGGCAAATTCCGCGAAGCGGTTGATGTAATTTACGAGCACAATCCTTTCCCCGCTGTGTGTGGACGTGTTTGTCCGCATTTTTGTGAACAAGCTTGCAACCGCAATGAACTTGATGACGCTGTAAATATTGGAGCGGTTGAAAGATTTTTGGGCGATAAATTCGGGGCATCGGAAGTTAAGAGTTACCCAATTCAATACGAGGAAAAGATTGCGGTTATTGGTGGCGGACCTGCCGGACTTACTGCAGCATTACGTTTGCGTGAAAAAGGCTACGACGTAACGGTTTACGAAGCATTGCCGAAAGCCGGTGGAATGATGCGAACCGGTATTCCCAAATTCCGTTTGCCCGATGACGTTTTGGATATGGAAATTAAACGCATCGAAGATGCCGGAGTGAAAATTATTCTGAATACAAAGGCGAAAATTGACGAACTGAAAAATGATTACGATGCTGTTGTTGTTGCGGTCGGTTCGCATATCGGTTCGCGAATGAATATCGAAAACGAAAATTTGATGATTGACGGAATTGATTTCTTACGTGAATTTAAATTAAACGGAAATAAACACGGCATAAACAAAGGCGATAAAGTTGCAATCATTGGTGGAGGTAATACCGCAATTGACGTTGCGAGAACTTCGTTGCGACTTGGTGCCGAGCCGGTAATTTATTATCGAAGAACACAAAACGAAATGCCTGCAATTGCCCACGAAGTTGAAGAGGCTTTGCAGGAAGGCGTTAAAATAAAATTCCTAACCTCGCCGGTTGCTTTTGCCGAAAACAATGGCAAGATTGAAATGACAATGATTGAAATGCAACTCGGCGAACCCGACGAAACCGGTCGTCGTAAACCAATTCCGGTTGAAGGAAGTAAGCAAACAATAACTGTTGATAAAGTAATTGCGGCAATTGGTCAACGTTTTGACGAATACGTTTTCGGTAACAGAAAAGCTGAACCGAAACAAGGCAAAATCGATTTGGATTTCGAAATCCCTGTATTTACAGCGGGCGATATGGCTTGGGGCGGAACAGTAACCGAAGCAATCGGAAGCGGAAATAAAGTTGCTGCAGAAGTTCACGCATTTTTCCGCGGTTTGCCTTACACGCACGAAAACGATTACGGACAAATCGTTATGCCGACCGATATTAACTTCGCTTACTATATGCCAACGCCACGCATTGATAATCAAATGGAAATAAGCGGTGAACTTTTCGATAATTTTGAGGAAGTCGTAAAAGGCTTAACCGATGAAGAAGTAATTAAAGAAACATCCCGCTGTATGCATTGCGGCGAATGTTTCAGCTGCGGAAATTGTTACAACTACTGTCCCGATGCAGCAATTCACGTTGATGAAAACGGAAGATTAAGAATAGATTACGATTACTGCAAAGGTTGCGGAATTTGTGTAAACGAATGTCCGTGCAACGCAATGAGTTTCACTTTAAAAGAGGTGACTTATGAATGAGATTAAAACAGCAAACGAAAATACTACGGTCAAATATCCGAGACATACTCAAAAAATAATGAAAGGTAATTTTGCTGCAGCAGAAGCGGCAAAACTTGCTCGTGCAGGATTTATTCCAGCATACCCGATTACACCGCAAACAACAATCGTCGAGGAACTTTCCGACAAAGTTGCACGCGGTGAAATGGACGCCGAATATGTTAATATGGATAGCGAACATTCCGTATTTGCTGCGGCTATGGGTGCAGCACTTTCGGGTGAACGTGTTTTTACGGCAACAAGCGGTCAAGGACTTTTTTACGCTCACGAAGTTCTTCACGCAATTGCACATTTCCGTTTGCCAATGGTTGTGTGCAACGTCGGACGTCCTTCAATTCCGTGGAATATTTGGTCCGATCAAACAGATTCCCTTGCTCAACGCGATACCGGTTGGGTGCAATTTTACGGCGAAAGTTCGCAAGAAGTTTTGGATAGCGTAATTCAAGCTTACATTATTGCAGAAGAACTTGATCTGCCCGTGTTTGTTGTGCTTGATGCATTTTACCAAAGTCACACAAGCGAAAATGTTTGGGTCCCTGAGCAAAGTCTTGTAGATGAATTTTTACCGCCCAAAAAACTAAAAGGTTACGAAGTAACCGGTGATCAGCCTAAAGCTGTTGGTGGACTTGTGCAACCCGAACATTACGGAAAATTCAATTACGAATATTGGATTGATATTAATCGTGTGGAAAATCTTACAAACGAACTTGGGAAAAAATTCGGTGAACATTTCGGACGCGAATATTCAGCGATTGAAGCTGTCAATATTGGACCTCACACAAAAATGGTGTTGGTAACAATTTCGAGCATTACCACAACGGCTCGCGGAGTAATTAAACAACATCCTGAAGTTGGTTTGCTCAAACTTCGTTTGTTCCATCCTTTCCCGAAAAAATCCGTTCTCGAAGCAATTAAGGATTTGCCCGACGATGCCGTTTTTGTTACAATCGAACGTAACTTTATGGGAGATAAATTCGGTGCGATAAATCAAGAATTGCGTCGTGCTTTTTATGGCGAAAAATTCTACAAACTTTACGATGTTTATACGGGACAAGGCGGGAAAGACGTTCCGCCGATTACAATCGAAAGAATTATTCACAGAATTAAAAACGACCCGCAAGAGGTTGTTTGGATTGATATTGAATAATAAAATTTGGAGTGAAAAATGTTACCTGCAATGGAATTTTTAATAAAAAAAGAAAAAGTTTATTCCGGCGGATTAAGTTGCCGCGGTTGCGGTTGGGCATTGCTCGTTCGTCATCTTTCGAGCATTATGGGTGAAAATACAATTTATGTTGTTCCCGCTTCGTGTTTTTCGATTATTGCGGGACCTTATCCGCTTAACGAAATTAAAGGCAGTATTGTTCACACGGTTTTTGCTGCGGCGCCTGCAACCGCTACGGGAATTCGCCACGCACTCGATAGACAAGGCAAAAAAGATACAAACGTTGTTGTGCTTGCCGGCGACGGTGGAACGTTTGACATCGGTTTTCAATCTATGTCCGGTGCAGCATCACGTAACGAAAATATTTTTTATTTGGTTAACAACAACGGTGCTTATATGAATACCGGAATTCAAACAAGCACCGCAACACCTTACGGTGCAGTAACAACTACTAATCCGCAAGCAAATTACAAAAAGACTTTCCCAAAAGATTTAATGGGAATAATCGGTGCACACAACATTCCTTATGCTGCAACCGCATCGCTTGCATTTATTGACGATTATCGCCGCAAAGTCAAGAAAGCCCGTGATACCAAAGGTTTTCGCTTGCTGATGGTTGACGGACCTTGTCCTCCCGGACATAAAATCGACCCGGCTCAATCAATTTCTATTTCCCGACTTGCTGTTGAGACAAAGCTTTATCCGCTTTTTGAAATAGAGCATCAGAAATACACAATAAATTATTTCCCCGAAAAAGATTTGCCAGTTGAAGTATGTATGAAACCGCAAGGTCGTTTCCGTCATTTGTTTAAGCCAGGTAACGAAAAGGCAATTGAAGAAGTTCAACGTTACGTTGATAAAATGTGGAAGCGATTAATTGCTCTTGAAAAATTAACACACGAGTTGGAAGAAGATTAAAGGGAAGGTTGAGGTAAAGGTTTAGGTTGAGAAAATGCTATTTGACCCTGATTTAGCGGACAAGAAATCATTCATAGTTAAAAGTTTGTAAAGTTGTAAGTTTCCCTCCGAACGAAATTGTATTTCGTTCGGAAATAATCCGCGAAACTTTGTTTCGTTTTGCTAATTTTTTTTGTGCCGCTCCTACGGAGCTTGGTTATTCTTTCCCTAATTTCCTCTACAAATATTCCGTACCTACGGGACTTAGGTTTTATTATTCTGTCATTTCGACCGAAGCGAATGAAATGAGCGAAGGGAGAAATCTTATTTCACGAATTAAAGATTTCTCACCCCTCTTCCGACTTGTTGGAATAGGGGTTCGAAATGACAATTTAGATTACTGAACGCTGAACAGTTTACCCCGAGAATCGGGGCTGTCGGCTGTCCGGTGGTAAAAATCCGTGCAAATCTGTCGCATCCGAGTTATCCGTGTTCTAAATTGTTCTAATAATGCAAAAAAATCATTTTGCGGAAATAATTACCGTTCCGTCTTTCGGTGGGTTGCCGCTAAATTCCCTTCCGCCTTCGGTTCTAAATTCAATTAAAGTGTAGGAAAGTTTTGTTGTTCCAGGTGCAATTGCTTTAAATCGGAAAGTCAAAATATTACCGGAACCGGTTAAACTTCTTCTCGGTAAGGTGTACAAGGTTGCAAGGACTGCTGTGTTAATATCAATTTTTCCGGTGGAATTGATTTCTTGCATCACTGAAGAATCGGCAAAATTGGGAACTGTGATTAATTCGTAATTCTCACGTTCAACGAAACTTCCTTTCGAGACATCGAGTAATTGCAAGTAATCAGGATCAAAAGCAATTACCAAATGAACGGCTGAAATACTATCAACATCTTCAAGCCAAGCACTAATTGAGTCAGTACTACCAACAGTCATTTCCGTAGTGCTTTTGAAAAACGACATTGAAGGACCTTGGAATGCATCAATCTGGAAAGTACGTGTTGCCGGACCTTCTTCCATTCCGTTGCTGCGTGCCATTACTTCAAAACGGTAACGGCTTTCGTCCAAGTCTTCGAATGTAACTTCTTTGGTTTTTGTGTATGGTGTCCAGTTATAATAAATTGTTGGAAAATTATCTTCATCAAGTGCAAGAAGTCTGTAACGGAATTCAATACTATTATCGCTTCCTTCCCAACCAAAAGTAACGTAATTGTGTGTTAGAACTGCTCCCTCGTCTGGACCTTCGGTAATTTCCAAAAATGGTGGTGGGTTATCAACAACTTGCGTTGAATCGCATCCTTGCGAAAAGAGAATAAAAATTAATAATAAAATAATTTCGGATAATATTGTGAATTTTCTATTTTTCATTTTTTCAAACATTTTATTTCAATAAAATCATCTTCTTGGTTGCAACGTAATTTCCGGCAACAATACGATAGAAATAAACACCGCTTGCCAAAGTTTTTCCACCAAGATTTGCACTGAAATTAACTTTGTACGAACCCGGCTTTTTCACTTCGTTTACGAGTGTTGCCACTTCCCTACCCAAAATATCGTAAACTTTAATGGAAACTTTTGCCTTCTTCGGGACATCGTACAAAATTGTAGTTACCGGATTAAACGGGTTAGGAAAATTCTGGTAAATCTTAAATGTATTTGGCAATTCGTGTAACGAATAAACTACCGTCTTATTAAATGCTTCGGTAAATTTATTATTGTACGCTTTGTAAGTTACACTTAACGAATCCGCGTGTTTGAGTGCATTAAACTTACAATTGATTACGGATTTAAGCGAAAAATTATTGGCAATTTCGCCGGAAAGATTTGCATAATCAATTACAATCTCGCCTTTCGCCGAATCCAAATAAGTTAAAACAATATCGCTTGGATTTGCACTGGGACGAACGAAATCGAGTGAATCAAAATCGAAACTTTCGGTATTAAATTTTACAGCAATCGAAAGTGCCGAATATTTATCTTGCGGAAGTTCAATCGGAAATTCAAAATGATTATCGCCTTTTACAAATGTAATTTCTTTACTTTCGGAATCTAAATCCGAAGATTCTTTCGGTAATCCGCGATATTCAACATAATAATTCCACATTTGTTGGAAGGTAATCAAATCGCTTAAATCAAGCACGTTATCGGGCTGAACTTCGACAATCGGCAAATCACCATTGTACGGGAACATATCTGCACCGGAAGAAGAATCCGGGCTACTCCACGAATAAACATAAGCCGCCAAATCCGCTCCGTCAATTCTTCCGTCGGAATTAAAATCTGCAAGCGTGTTAGTTTTGTTGTACGCAGTAAATTCTGAATAGTTATCAAACGTATCGCTAACACGTATTTTGTAATAATAAGTCGTTGAAGTTTTTAGATTATTCAAAACTGCTTGCGTTCCGTAAGAATCGACATTAGGAATTGTATCGAAGACGGAATTTTCCGAAACAAACAATTGATAACGCACAGGCTGACTGTGGTCGGACGCACTGTCCCACTTCGCAATTGCTTTATTCCAGCCGTAGAGGAAATTATCTTGTGTTATTGTAAATCGTGTAGAATTAAATACCGGTGCTTTGTTATCTACAAAAATCGAATCGACGGAAACAGAATAAGAAACTCCGTACAATGAATGGAATTTTATTCTGAAATTAACGTAACCTTCGAAATTATCGAGTTGTCCTTTCGAATTCCAAACAAGCGTATCCATTGCAGGACCGACAAGATGAGAATAATCGCCGATTAAATAAGATTTTCCGTCAACGTAACTTCCACCATTTACGCTGTATTCAAAATCCCTAATCTCAACTACTTCACCTGCATTTGGAATATTATAAAGCATTTGCACATTACCGGATTGACTTGCACCAAGTGAAGTTACCGTTGGATACGCACCTATTAAAAACGTTGTATCACTAACATCGGAAACATTTATCGAATAAATATCGGTAATTCGAATTTTCGCATTTGCAGTAGGAATATTCGGAACTGACCACGAGTAACTACCGGGCGCAGCATCAACAACCGCTATTTCAATTCCGAACGTATTTCCGCCATCTGTGGAAAGTTGAATTCTAACACTATCGAGATATGAACTTTGCCATTTAATATCTGTTTGACTTCCCACATCGTAAGCGACATAATCATTAGGCTCGGTTACACGCAGCGAAACAATCGAAAACGTTGTATCGCTTAAATCAAAAACATTCGGATAATCGAAATCTTTAATTCTTAAACGAACTTTATCCGAAGTGGAATTCGGAACAGTCCAGGTATATTGACCATCGTCGCCATTTACAACGGAAATGAAATTCCAGTTAGCACCGTCATTTACAGAATATTCAATTGTAATATTGTTTATGTAAGTACTTGACCAACGAATAGTTGTGGTATCGCCAACTTGAAGTTTTTGCAATGGTCCACCGTTTGGTTCAAGAAGCTTGATATTAGCTATAATAAACGATGAATCACTTACATCGTAAATTGAATGATTATGAGCATCCTCAACTTTCATTCGTGCTGCGGGTGAAGGATCGGTTTGAATTAACCAATAATATTGTAAATCAGAAGCAGGAATATTATTCGCAATCGGCGTCCAAATATCGGTGCCGGCTTGAAGTTCCAAATATAAATTAACATAATCAATTGTATTAGTGCTTGCCGACCATTCCACATTGTACGATGTTCCAAGTTGTTGTCCTTCACCACCGTTCGGACTTTTGATTTTTAAGAAGCTAATCGTAAACTCGCTTGCACTAGTATCTGCAATGTTTGTGTATTCCGCATCAACCAAACGCAATTTATAGTGACGCGAAGCAATGCTCATTTCGTCAGGAATATTCCACGTAAACTTACCAGAGTCGCCTACAATCGGGTTTGCCGTTAATCTGTTCCAGTTTACGGAATCAACCGAATATTCGATATTCAAATAATTGATATAAGAAGCATCCCAATAAATTTCTTGTGTAGTTCCGGTTTGATAAACTCCGCCACCGTTAAAGTTAAGTAATTTTAATCGAGCAATTGTAAACGGCTCGTTTGAAATATCACTTAATAAAGGATTGTGAGAGTCGCGAATCATCACGTAACAAGAATCGGATGGATCTTCCGGAATTGTCCACAAATAATGAGTGGAATCTCCCGGATAATTTTGAACAATCGGTTTCCAAACATTATCTCTCGTTTTGTAGAGCAAATCGATTTTATCAATATTTTGAGTAATTGACCAACGAATATCTTTTTGAGTATTTTCAAGGACTTTCTCGGGACTGTTAAAAACAATTAATTCCAACCCACCGATTGAAAACATTCCATCCGAAGAATCGGCAATATCGGCGTTCGTTGTGCTCGAAATTTTTATCATTGCCGAATCGCTTGTTAAACCGGAAGGAATTTCCCAAGCGTATGTAGTATCCGAAGCAGTAACGGAAGTAGCAATTCTCGCCCAAGTTCTTCCGCCATTTAATGAGTAATCGAGATTAACAAACGGAATAATCGATTCACTTACAGACCAGTCAATATTAAGTGCAGAACCTGACTGAATAAATTCGCCACCATTTGGTGAAATTAATTGCAATTTGGCAATTACGAATTTGGGACTATTTGCTTTAATTAATCCGTTCGATTCGGCATCGGTAATTAAAATCCTTGCAGTGGATGAGTAAACCGGTGGAACTGTCCAAACGTAATGTGTATCGGCAGCATTAACATTTGCCGAAATTAATGTTAACGTACTATCGGCAAGTGAGCCATCTAAACTATAAAAGAGATTTACTTTATTAACCGAAGAAGAATTTTGCCACGTAATTACTTTATTTTGTCCGGACATCCAAACATCGTTTAGCACCGGTGTAAGAACTGTGATCCAGCCGATTGAAAATGCTGAATTACTTTGCGATTGTAAAGTTGAATCTTCAAGAGAAACAAGTTTAATTAATCCTTCCGAAGTCGAAATTCCGTTCGGAATATTCCAATCCCAACTCGAATCAGCGGCAATTACCGAACTTGCAAGCGTATCCCAAGTTACACCGTTATCGGAAGAAAATTCAATTCTTAAATTCGTAACAAAACTGCTACTCCATTTAATAGTGTATTGCGAGCCGGCTTGTAATTTTTCGCCGCCGTTCGGTGTAATTAAACTCAATTGCGATGTATAAATTGTAAACGGTTCGGTAGTATCGGCAAGCGAAAGAATTGTTTTATCAAAACATCTGATTAACGCTTGATTTGTATTTAAATTATCCGGCACTTGCCATTCCAAAGTATCGGCAGAAGCAGTAACATTATCAGCCAAACTAAACCAAACGTCGCCGCCGTCCAACGAATATTCGAAAGCGAGATTTCCGAGATGACTTCCCGAAGTCCAAATTATTTGTTGTGTTGAGCCAGCTTGCCAATTTGTATTATTATCCGGTTTAACTATTTTAAGTGTTGTTGAATAGAAATAACCCGTAGTATCGGCAATTTTGTACGATGAACGAATATCGCTTAATCTTATTCGTAAAGAATCCGAAACAATGTAATCGGGTATGTTCAAATAAGTAGATTGTTCTTTTGCAGAATCAATTTCGGAAACAATTACATTATTTCCGCTTCCGTTTAATAATTCAACAAGAACTTGTTTTACCGAGCTCGCATAATTCCATTTTACTTGAACATTTTGTCCCGCAACAAAAGTTTCGCCTCCGGAAGGCTCAGTTACAGCAACCCAACCCGTTGTGAAATTACCGGAAATATCAAGCACAGAATCGTGTGCAACACTTTGAACCCGTATCTGTGTACTATCGGCACTTAAACTATTTGGTATCGTCCAATTAAATGAACCTGCTGATGCGTTAAGATTTGAGGCGCCGTCAATTCCGTTCCAAACTACTCCACCATTTGTGGTAAAGGAAAGTTTTACATTTTGAATTTCGGAACTTGCCGTCCAAGTAATTTCGAATTTATCTCCGGCTTGTAAATATTCGTCACCGAGTGGTGATGTAAGAACCAAATCCGCAATTGTAAATTGATTATTAGAGACGTCAAAAATTGTTGCATCCTCGGTATCGGTTGCTCTAATTAAACATTGCGTAGAATGAATTCCGTTCGGGATTGTCCAAACCAACGTGTCGAGATTTGCATTAACCGTGTTAGCAATTGTATTCCACGTTGTTCCGTTATCGATTGAATATTCGAAGTTAATGTAATTAACAAGCGAGCTGTTCCAGCGAATTGTAACGGATTTACCGGATTGTAAAAATTCGTTTCCATTCGGATAAACAACTTCAATATCAGGCTGATAAATTTTGAAATAGCCGGAAGTAGCACTGATTGTCGAATTATTTTCATCAACAATTCTAACTAAAGCGGAATCGTAAACTGTATTCGGAACTGTCCAATTGTATGTTCCAGCAGAGGCAGAAACTCCGGTTGCAATATCAATCCAATTTATTCCTTTGCTTATTGAATATTGAATTGTTATGTCGGTAATTCCGCAAGCCGTCCATTTAATTTCAGCAGTTGAGCCGACTTGAAATTGTTGATTTTCTGCGGGATTTAATACGTAAAGCTGTTTAATATCCAACGGCAATTCCGAAGTATCAGAAACCGTAGGAAATGCAAAATCGGCAATTTTAATGTAAACGGAATCACCGCAAACGGAATTATTCAAAACCCAATTGTAAGAATTTGAATCCGCAGAATACGGAACGGAATTTATCGAATACCAATTTGTTTTATTGTAAGAATAATAGAATAAAAGATTTTCAATATCGTTACTGTTAAGCCACGAAATTTTAACCGTATCACCGCCTTGCAAAGTTCCGCCATTTACAGGCGAAGTTAATTTAAGCATACTAATTGTAAACGGATTACTTTGCTCGGATATTGCGAGATTGCTATTTGCATCGCTAATTCTAATTAATGCCGAATCGCTCGGAATGTTATTTACAAGCCAATCGTATTGTCCGGTTGCAGAAGAAGTTGTAGCTAAATTATTCCAAGTATTTCCGCCGTCGGTCGAAAAATCAATCCGTACCGATGTTAGGTTGGAACTATTAGTCCATTGTACCGGAAAACTTAATCCGGCTTGCAAATGCTCTCCTCCAAGTGGTGAATTAAGTTTAATCCAACGAATATAAGTATCTTGCGAGCTACTATCGCGTAAGAAATTATTGTTTGCATCTTCAATCTTAATTCGGAAATTATCCGTCGAAAAATTAGCCGGTATCGAATAATCATACGATTGCGAACTTGCGGGATAATTGCTAATTAATGAATTCCAATTTGTTCCGCTATCCGTTGAATAATAAATATTGATTAACGAAATATTCGACGAAGCATTCCATTTAATTTGAACATCTGTTCCCGCTTGCCAATACTCGCCACCGTTCGGTGCAAGCAATGTCAAATCCGCACTCGAAATTTTGAAATATGAAGAAGTATCATCAACATAAAAATCCGAGACATCGTAAATTGTAAGTAAAATACTATCCGAATTTATTGACGAAGGAATCTTCCAAGAATATTTTCCGTTAGTTGCGGTAAGCGAGTCTGCAATCGGAATCCAAGTTTGTGCATTATCGATTGAATATTTAAGGGAAACTTTATCTATGAAATTTGAAGCACTCCATAAAATATCTTGTGTTGAACCGGCAAGCCAAACTGTTTGTGCATTCGGGACATTAAGTGCAAGATTTACAATTGTAATATTAAACGATGTCGAATCCGTAATCGTATTAACACCATTAGCATCTTCTATTTTAAGATGAACTTTATCGGAAACAACATTGGGAATTGACCAAGAATATTCGCCGGAACCTGCATTAACATTCGAAGCAATACTATTCCAAATTCCGTTGCCTATTGAATAATACAAATTAATATTTTGAACATTGGAAGATTTATTCCAAGTGATTTTTTCCGTATCGCCGTATTGCCATTTATCGGCAGTTACAGGCGAAGTAATTTTTACGTAAGCAATACGGAAAAGCGAATCGCTTACATCAAAAATTGAATTATCGGTCGTCGAAGTAATTCTAATTTTGATACTATCGGAATAAATTGCCGGAACAAGCCAAGAATATGAACCGGTATTAGCAGGAACTGAATTTTCAATTACAGCCCAGCCGTTGGAAGGCGTGTAAAACTCAATTTTAATATTACTGATATTTGTACCGGCAAGCCAAGTAATATCGTAATTTGTTCCCGATAAAAGACTTTCGCCACCATTCGGTGAAAGCAATTTCAAGCTTCCGATTTTGAAAACCGCATCACTAACATCGGAAATTGCTCCGGAAGATTCGGCATCGGTTATTCTGATTAACGAATTATCGGAATAAATATTTTCCGGAATTGTCCAAGTGTAACTACCGTTCGAATCACTGGCATTTGCAATTGTATTCCACGAAATTCCGTTATCCGTAGAATATTCAATGTTTACGCGATGTACGGAACTGCTTTGCGTCCATTTGATTTGGTAATTTTCACCGGATTGAAGAATTTCACCTCCGTTTGGTGAAAGCACTTTAATATTACCAATTGTTACGGGATTA
Source organism: uncultured Melioribacter sp. (assembly GCA_964477915.1). Taxonomy (GTDB): domain Bacteria; phylum Bacteroidota; class Ignavibacteria; order Ignavibacteriales; family Melioribacteraceae; genus WGAL01. The sequence continues at coordinate 24,476 of CAYZGB010000015.1, forward strand.
ATATTCTGCGAATAAATATCGGGATAATCAGTATCCGAAATTTTAATTATTCCTTCATTTGTGGAATAACCAAATGGAATTAACCAGCTGTAACTACCGCCGGATGCATTTTCGGAATTTGAAATTGTATTCCACGTATTTCCGTTATCAGTGGAAAATTCGATTTTAATGTTGTTTGTTAAAGAAGCATTCCACGTAATATTTTCGGTATCGCCGTTTTCCAAATATTCATTTCCGGCAGGCGTTAGCAAATCGAGAATATGAATTGAAAAATTCCCGCTTGTCGATTTAAGCGAACTTCCGTCATCCGAAATTCGAACTTGTGCCGTACTTGACGAAACAGCCGAAGGAATTTGCCAAGAATAGTAATGTGCCGAAGCATCGTAATTGGAAATAATTGTTTGCCAGGTAGTTCCGCCATCGAGCGAATATCCCAAAGTTATTGTCGAAATATTATCACCGGAAGCCCAAGTAATATCGTACGTTCTTCCCGCTTGTAAATGCTCCGTTCCAATCGGGTAAGTAATTTGAAATGAATTTATTGTAAATACATCATCGCTAACGTCGTTTTGTGTCGAATCATCGGAATTAATAATTTTTACTAATGCGTAAGAAGAATTGATATTATTTGGCACAGTCCAATTCAAACTTCCGGAAGATGCATTTAATCCGCTTACTATTGTGTTCCACGAACTTCCGTTATCGGTGGAATATTTCAAATCGATTTTATCGATATTTGCTGAAGTCCACTGAATAGGATAAGCCGAACCGGCTTGCCATATTTCACCGCCGTTCGGCGAAACAACATTTAATTGAGTTATTGTAAATAAATGACTTGTGTAACTTACCGTTGCATCGTCAAGACTTGTAATTCTAATCAAAGCAGTTGTAGAAGCAGAACCCGATGGTACTTGCCAAGCATAGGCACCTTCGGAAGCGTTAACGGAATTGATAATTGTATTCCAAGTTGCTCCGTTATCTGTTGAATATTCAAGAATTACATTATTTACATTTACGCTGTACCACGAAATATTATGCGTAGAGCCTTCTTGCCACTCTTCCCCGCCAACCGGCGAAGTTAATAATAATCTACCTATTGTAAAGTTAGCATCACTTGAATCGCGAATTGCATCATTATTCGCATCAATTATTCTAATTAATCCTTGGACTGTGGAAATAGTATCCGGCACAACCCAAGTGTAATTTCCGCCGGTTGCAGAAACATTATTTACAATTCGCTGCCAATTTGTTCCGTTATCGGTACTTAAATCAATTGCAACATTATTTACGTATTGACTTGTCCAAGTAATCGTTTCGCTTTTGCCAATTTGCCAATTTTCACCACCGTTAGGCGAAGTAACAATAAGTTCTTTAATTGTAAATAAAGGCGAAACAGTAGCAACCGAAGGATAATTCGTAGAAGAAATCCTTACCAAAGCTTGATTTGTTGCTGTTCCGGAAGGAACAATCCATTGATATTGTCCTAAACTTGCGGAAACACCGGAAATAATATTATTCCAATTTGCTCCGTTATCTGTTGAATATTCAATATCGATTGAAGTCAAATTATATGCAGTCCATTTAATAATAGCGGTTCCGCTTACTTGCCATTCCGTATTGGCATCGATATTTTCAATTACAATATCGCTTATCTTAAATGTTGAGAATAGCGAATCCGAAATTCCGGGATATTCATCGCTAACAATTTTAACCTTTGCTTCCGAACTAACAGTATCGGGCAAC
>CAYZGB010000016.1:0-9613 GCA_964477915.1 uncultured Melioribacter sp.
AAAGTCCCGAAGTGACGAAATATTTGTAGTAACAGAATAACCAATAAAATCAAAGCTCCGTAGGGGCGTAACCATTGATCTGTGAGAAGAGAGCGGATTTTGTCCTTCGTCCGTAGTCGATTCAAAATTCAAAATTAAAAATTAAAAAAGAACTTTATAAACTTTCAACAAAAAATTTCCCCTATTCCCCTATACCTCTATTCCTTTTATCCTCTTCTCCTTTTAACCTTCCTTCAACTTTATGAACTTTTAACAAAAAATAATAGCATAGTTAATTCTTTGCTTTTTACTTTAATCTTTGATTTGTAAATTGCCAATAAGAATAAATAAAGGAATTTGCAATGAACCCTAAAAAGGCAACAAGTCACAAGGAATTAAAAGCATCGGATTTAAAATGGACGTGTAGTTATAAATATCTCAAATTTGAAACCACGGACGAAATAGAACCGATTACTGAAATAATAGGGCAAACTAATGCACTTAACGCACTTAAACTTGGTGTTGATTTACGTGCCCCGGGTTACAACATTTTTATTACCGGACTTTCCGGGACCGGTAAATTGACAACAGTAAAACAAACACTCGAAAAAATGAGACCTAAAAACGTAAAGCTTAAAGATTATGCTTACGTAAATAATTTTTCAAATCCGGAAAATCCAATGCTTTTACAATTCCCTGCCGGCAAAGCAAAAGTCTTTAAAAAAGATTTACGGAAAACCATTAACAATTTAAAAAAGAAAATTCCGGCAACTTTAAGTGACGAACGGTTTCTTGCAAAACGCAAAGAGATAACCGATGCTTATAATAAACGTCAGTTTATTTTGGTTCAAAACTTCGAAAAAAAATTGCGTAAGGAAGGTTTTACGCTCGGTCAAGTTCAGGATGAACAAATAGCACGTCCAGAAATAATGGTGTTATTAGGGAAAAAACCTGTTCTTATTGCTGATGTTGAAAAACTTGCACTCGATGGAAAAATTGATGAAAAAGATTATGAAAAAATTTCCAATAAATATTCAGGATTTCAACAGGACCTGAACGATATCATAAAACAAAGCCTGAAAATTTCTGAAGAAACACAAGAAGAAATTGAAAAGCTTGAGAAAAGCGAAGTAGATAAAATTATTGCCATCTCGATTGCGGAATTAAAATCAAAATACAAAGAAAAAAAGATTATTCAATATTTATCGGCTGTTGAAGAAACCATCAAAGATAATTTAAGATATTTTAAAGGTATTCGAATAAAAGAAGATGACGAAGAAGATGTTACACCGGCCGGAAGTTTTTTTAAGCAATTCGAAGTTAATATTATTTTGGATAATAAAGGAAACAAAAAAGCACCGGTAATTACCGAAACTTCACCAACGTACACGAATCTTTTTGGCACATTCGAAAAAGTAAGCGACGGCTCGGGTTATTGGATTTCCGATTTTACGGGAATAAAAGCCGGTTCGTTACTTAAAGCCGATGGTGGATTTATTATAGTAAATGCTACCGATGCTTTTAGCGAGTATAACGTATGGAATAATCTTAAACGATTATTGCTTTACGGTAAACTGGAAATTCAAGATATTTCGCAAAGTTTCAATTTTTCGCCAAGTGTGTTAAAACCCGAGCCAATACCAATTGATGTTAAAGTAATTTTTATCGGGAATAATTTCATTTACTATATGCTTTCGAATTACGAAAACGATTTCAACAAAATTTTTAAAGTAAAAGTTGAATTCGATTACGAAATGGATAGAACCTCAACTACGCTTCTTCAATACGCCAAAGTAATTAAAAAGTTAATTGATGCGGAAAATCTTCTTCCCTTCGATAAAACGGCTGTTGGTAGAATTATTGAATATGCGGCACGTTATGCCGAAAATAAAAATAAATTAACAACTCGGTTTTCTTACGTTGCCGATTTAGTTAGAGAAGCATATTACTGGGCGAAAAAATCGAAAGTAAAAATTGTTTCTGCCGAGCACGTTACAAAAGCTTACGAAGAAAGACGATTACGCCACACGCTTTCCGAACGTAAAACTTTTGAAATGATTAAACGCAACGACATTTTAATTGACGTTAAAGGAAAGCGTGCAGGACAAGTAAACGGCTTGGCTGTTATTGATTTGAACCAAATTACATTTGGCAAACCTGTTAGAATTACCGCAGCGGTTTCTATCGGAAACGGAAGTATCATTAACGTTGAACGCGATGCCGGTTTAAGCGGAAGTTCGCACAACAAAGCGGTTCTTATTATTGCCGGATATTTCCGTGAAAAGTTTGGACAAACCAAACCACTTTCTTTTAATGCTAATATTGTGTTCGAACAAAATTACGGAACTATCGATGGCGATAGCGCCTCGATTGCAGAAATTGCGGCAATCATTTCGGCACTTGCCGATGTTCCGATTAATCAGCAAATAGCGATTACCGGTTCGCTTAATCAAAAAGGTGATGTGCAACCGATTGGCGGCGTAAATGAAAAAATAGAAGGTTTCTTTGATGTTTGTAAAATGCAAGGATTAACCGGTGAACAAGGCGTTGTAATTCCTGTTCAAAATGTAAATGATTTAATGTTGAAGGACGAAATTGTAAAAGCGGTAAAGAAAAAGAAATTTCATATTTATCCCGTCGAGCGAGTAGAAGAAGCACTCGAAATTTTAACGGGGATTTCGGTTTGCGAAGTTGGGAAAACCGGAAAGTACAAATCAAATACTTTATTCGGTTTAGTTGAAAAACGCCTCAATGAATTCCGCGAAGCCGGAAGACCAAATCAAAATAGTTCGTCGAAGAAAAAAGAAAGTAAAACAAAAAAGCAGAGTAAAAAATGATTTCTTTTACAAAAAGCTACATTGCAAAAACCAAAATACTTGCAACGCTCGGACCAGCTTCCGATAGTGCGGAAATGCTAAAAAATATGCTCGCAAAAGGTGCGGACGCTTTTCGCTTAAATTTTTCGCACGGAAGCTACGACTATTACACAAAGTTATTTAACACTCTTGAACAAATTCGGAAAGAAACTCGAATTCCATTTTCAATTCTAATTGATTTACAAGGACCGAAAATTCGTATTGGGGAAGTTGAAGGAACAATTACGCTTAAGGAAGGCGAAGCGTTCGAAATTACAACAGATGAAATTATTGGCAACGAAAAGCGAGTTTCAACTTCATTTAAAGAATTGCCAAACGATGTTAAACCAGGTGAAATTATTTTAATTAACGACGGATTAGTTAAGCTTAAAGTAAATGAAATAAAAGGTAACTCTGTTTTTTGCACGGTGCTTGAAGGCGGCGAAATTTCTTCGAAAAAAGGATTGAACCTTCCGCACACAAAATTAAGCGTTCCTTCTTTAACGGAAAAAGATATTTCGGATTTAATGTTTGCCCTTCAATTTCCTGTTGATTTTGTTGCACTTTCTTTTGTTAGGGAGGCTTCCGATATTCACAAATTGCGTTCGCTTTTAATAGAGCAAGGAAAAACTCCCAGAATTATTGCAAAAATCGAAAAACCGGAAGCTGTGGAAAACTTTGTTTCAATTCTTGATGCTGCCGATGGAATTATGGTTGCTCGTGGCGATTTGGGTGTGGAAATGGAAACAGAAAAAGTTCCGATTATTCAAAAATCAATTATCGAAAAATGTAACAAAGCCGGAAAGCTTGTAATTACTGCAACACAAATGCTTGAGTCGATGATAGAAAATGCAATTCCTACACGGGCGGAAGCAAGCGATGTTGCAAATGCAGTCCTTGACGGAAGCGACGCTGTGATGTTAAGTGCCGAAACTTCTGTTGGGAAGCATCCGGCTTTAGTCGTTGAAACTATGAACAACATAATAAAAACTGCGGAAAAAAATATTCCGCCTAAGCGATACGACGATTATTACGTTCCCGATAAATTGGAAAGCGAAGTTTTTGAAAGCACTGCACAAAGCGTTGCCGAAATTGCCGATAAATTAAACACAAAAGCAATCGTTGTTTTTACCTACTCGGGAAGAACCGCAGAAACAATTTCGAAATACCGTCCCGAAACTCCGATACTTGCTTTCTCAAACAATTACGAAACTTTAAGCCGATTAAATTTAAAGTGGGGAATTGAACCGTTTCATATCGAAGGGTTAAACGAAAAGGACGAAGGAATTCAATACGTAATTGAAAAATTAAAATCGAGCAAATACGTTAGCGAGGGAGATTTGCTAATGTTTACTGCAGTTGCACCTGTATCCGAAAAAGAAAGACGAAGTTGGCTGCATTTTATGGTTGTGTAAAATTAATCTATGAAAAAGATTAAATAGAAAGAAAAAAATATGATAAATAGAATCTTGTTAATTATTTCATTGTTGTTTTCTTTAACGTATTCACAGCCTTTAAGAAAAAGTGTTTTCTCCATTGCCGGCAGTTATATTAAAGGGAATAATTCGCTTGTTAATTATAAAAGTTCGAATCAATATCTACTTTGGGCAAGATATGCATTTTCTTCTTTGGATGCTGTTTCGGCTTCTTATAAAAAAAACAATATTCAATACACCGGCTTTAATTACAGCGAAAATTTTTTAATTGCCGGCGCCGAAGTAAACTTTTTCCCTGTTTACTTTATTTTTGATTACGGAAATGCAAGAGGAGAATTTTCCGGGAATACCGATTTACCGAATTTTTCCGGAGATATTTTTTCCGCCGATTTAATTTATTATAACAGCCTTTTTTTCTATTCACTCAATGGCAAATTTATAAGGACTAATTGGAAAGCACGCGAAAAATTTTATTCGGTTTTGCCTAAATTAACTTGGAGACCAAGCAAATATTTTTCAGCATCTGTTTTCGGACAAGTTTCGAAAAGTGATAGCGGAACATATTACAATTCTTACGGATATTCTATATTTTGGAATCCGTTGCCAATTGTAAGCTTTTCTATTAAAGAGTATTTCGGTAGTCGTAAATACGATTTCGATAGTGAATACAAGGTCTTCTACGGAATTCCGTTTGTTGAAAAAAATGCCAGGATTTTTTATGTGCGAATTTTTCCTTGGCGGACTTTATCGATAATTTTAAATTACGAACATCGTAATTACGAAACCTTTGCACAGGAATATTATTCGGCAAGTCTGAGATATGACTTTATACTATGAAGCACGCAAGGTTCGCAAAGAGATTCACAAGAGTTCGCGAAGCAAGTCTCTGCATACTCTGCGTGCTATTGGATAGCCTCAACAACGGCATCGTGTAAAATTGGGCGGAATTTAATATGCTTACGATTTTTCCTTGTAGGATAAACGCGGTTTGAAAGAAGAACAACAAACAACTTCCTATCTTTATCAACCCAAATCGATGTACCGGTAAAACCGGTGTGACCAAATGAATTTAACGAAAATAATTTCCCGGCGGAAGTGTAACCGTGTTCCGATTTTGTATCCCAACCGTAAGCTCGGTCGTTTGCCTTTCGTGAAGTAAACAAATCAATGGTTGATTGTTTGAGGATTCTCTTTCCTTTGTAAACTCCGCCATCGAGTAACATTTGCACAAAAACCGCAACGTCGTGAGCATTGGAAAACAAACCGGCATTGCCCGAAACGCCGCCGAGCAAAGCTGCTGTTTCGTCGTGAACCGTGCCTTGTACAAGGCGTTTTCGCCAATAGTTATCTTTTTCCGTTGGGGCACAAAACTTACGTAAATTTTTAGGCGGATTAAACATTATATGCGAAAGATTTAGTTTTGAGAAAACATTATCGTAAACAAATTTTTCAAGAGATTCACCAGTGATTTTTTCTATTACCTGTTGAAGAACAATCATTCCCAAATCGCTGTAAACAAATTTTTCGCCGGGTTTATTGATTAATTTTTCGTGCATAATTTCGTTAATTATTTCGCTACGTTTTCTGAACTTTTTGTAAAATTTTCTACCGGCTCGCAAACCGGAAGTGTGTAAAAGCAATTGCTCAATTGTAATTTCATCTTTTCCATTGTTTGCAAATTCAGGCAAGTACTTGGCAACTTTATCTTTCAGTGAAAGTTTCCCTCGCTCGTAAAGAAGCATAGTTGCGGTTGTTGTTGCAATTACTTTAGTAAGCGAAGCCAAATCGTACATTGTATTTGGTTTTACACGTGGCGAAGATTTTGAATACGTGAAATGACCGTAGCAATTGTTTAATATTACTTTCCCGTTTTTGCCAATAATCAACTGTGCTCCCGGGAAAACTTTCCGTTTAATCGCATCGTTCATTAGTGAATCTACTTTCGAAAAATCGTAGAGCGAATCTTCATTAACACTCTGAAAGGCAAGAAAATCGCGGGTGTAATTAATTCCACTATTTCGTTTTGCTACGCCGGGAATTTCAATCGGCAACTTTCCGGAAATATTAATTTCTCCGAAAAGTGCTTCGGTTGCCGCGGCTTCGCAAACATCACAAATTCCATAAGCCGTAATTATATTTTTTGCTCTCTGCAGAGAATGCGGAACGTAAGGATTTCCGAAATTCAGCATTACAACCGGTTTATGCAACCTCAAAATTTTTTTAGCAAACAAAGTAAAAGCAGAATCAAGTTCAATTTCGCCCGAAAATGATTGAACGCTAATAAATGTTGCAAGTAAAATCAAATCGGATTTTTTACACAATTTTAAGGCGGAACGGAAATCCTTTTTGTTACTTAATTTGGAAAGCTCAATTGTTTTAAGATTTTTCATTCTTGCGTTTACAAAATCGGCAAACGGGCGTTGCTTTTCGAGGAAATCTTTTCTATCGGTTTGACGAAGAATTACAAGTACCGGATTTTTGTATTTCTTTTTATCAATTGGGATAAGGCTTTCGGAATTTTTAAGCAACGTAATTGAACGCTCGGCAACCTTTAACGCAAATCTTTTATCCTTCTTCGATTTGGCAATCTTTAAGGCATCATTAATATTTATCGTTTTAGATTTAAACAATCCGAGTTTCATTTTTGCAAGAATTATTTTGTACACAGCATCATCAACACGGCTTTCCTCAATTGTTCCAAACAAAACGCCATCGTAAATTGAATTAATTGCTCTTTGAACATTTACTGGGAAAAGCACAACATCAATTCCGGCATTAACCGCCATTTGTACTGCAATTGAATCTCCGTAAGTTTTTGTAATTGCGTGCATATTCATCGCATCGGAAATGCACAAACCGGCGAAGTGTAATTTGTTTTTAAGGAAATCCGTAACCGCTTTGTGCGAAAGTGTAACGGGCAAAGTATCGTTGCTTGTAATTGACGGAACATTTAAATGTGCAATCATAATTGCGGGAAGTCCCGATTTTATTGCCTTTGCAAAAGGATAAATGTCGGAAGTACTTAATTTTTCGAGCGATTTTGTAATTAAAGGAAGTTCGTTATGAGAATCCAAATCGGTACCGCCGTGCCCCGGAAAATGTTTAGCTGTAGCAAAAACACCGCCGGAGGTTAATCCGCGAATGTAGGAAAGCCCGAATTTTACTACGGTTTGTTTATCATCGGAAAAAGAACGGTAATTAATAATTGGATTTTTGTAATTGGAATTAATATCGAGTACCGGTGCAAAATTTTGCGTTACACCGTTTGCCCGCATTTCTTTTGCTTGAATAAATCCCGATTGAAAAGCAAGCGAAGTATCGCCGGTTGCCGCAATTCCCATTGGTGGCGGAAATTCAATTCCACCTTCCATTCTTCCGCCGGTGCCGTTTTCAAAATCGGTTGCAATTATTAAAGGAACTTCTGAAAGTTTTTGTAATTTATTAATTGCTACGGGAAGTTCATCTATTTTGCCGGTAAGGAAAAGTACACCGCCAACCTTTTCATCTTTTACTAAATTTTCAAGGCGTTGCATTTCGGAGGAAGTATCGCTTGCATCGTAAGCAAAGCCGTGTGGAAAAACCATTTGTGCACATTTTTCGCGAAGTGTAAGTTTTTCGGTAATAATTTTAGCTTTTAATGAATCATAATAAGTGAGTTTTTTGATTCCGGTTTGCGAAAAAAATAATGATGAAAAAAATAAAAGTGATACGATAAAATTCCGCATATCTCTCCCGTTTAATGTTTGTTCGAAAAATAAGAAATTTTTTCTTCTTTAATTTTTACTAAAAGAATGCTTTGAATAACCGGAGAATGTCATCCCGTCCCGACTTGTTGTCGGGAGATTCGGGATCTCATTGAAGCAAATGTAAGCAATGTAAAGAGATGCTGAAACTCCCGACGCGTCGGGACAGCATGACACAAGGATGTGGTTATTCAAAGCATTCTAAAATTTTAATTGCCGATTTTCATTTCAAAAAGTTAAAAATCTCTTTACTATATTAATTTTCTTGATTAAATATTTTGTGTTAAAAGAAAGCGAGGAGAACGTATGAAAAGACTTGTTGCATTAAGACGAGAAGACAAAAATATTTGGGAGCGACGCGTTCCTTTAATTCCCGAAGATGTTAAAACTTTAATTGAGCAAAACGAAATTAATTTTATCGTTCAACCTTTTGAGCGTCGTGCTTTTAATGATGAAGAATACCGCAATGCCGGTGCAAATGTAAAGGAAGATTTTTCGGAAGCACATTTTGTTTTCGGTGTAAAGGAAATTCCAATTAAATTTTTAGAGCCCGAAAAAATCTATATGTATTTTTCGCACACCATTAAAGGGCAAAGCTACAATATGCCGATGCTTCAAAAACTTTTGGATTTGAAAGCGACGCTTATCGATTACGAATTGATTAAAGATGACAAAGGAAGACGCCTTGTGTTTTTCGGACGCTTTGCCGGTATTGCCGGAATGATTGATGCTTTACACTCACTCGGAATTCGCTTAAAACATTTGGGTTACGAAACACCTTTCTTGCACGTTAAAATGTCCTACGAATACGGCGAAGTGGAAAAAGCAAAAGAAGATTTGCAAAAACTCGCCAACGAAATTGCAGAAGCAAATTTACCGGATGAATTGCACCCTTTGATTTTCGGGTTTGCAGGTTACGGAAATGTTTCCCGTGGTGCACAGGAAATTTTCGATATGCTTCCGCACAAGGAAATCAAGCCTTCGGAGATTGAACAAATTGTAAACACAAAAGAGAAAGGCTTGTTCAAGGTTGTTTTTAAGGAAGAAGATATGGTTGAGCCGATAAATGCGAACGATAATTTTGAACTTCTCGATTATTACAATCATCCCGAAAAATACAAACCGAAATTCGAGCAATATTTAATTAATCTTTCCGTGCTTGTTAATGCGGTTTATTGGGACGAACGTTACCCGCGTGTAGTTACTAAAAAATTTCTTAAAGAAAATTTTGAAACGATGCGTTTGATTTTAATTCAAGATATTAGTTGCGATATTGACGGCGGCGTAGAAATTACACACAAAGCAACCGAGCCGGATGTGCCTGGCTTTGTTTACAATCCTGAAACGGATGAATTTACCGATGGCTTTGAAGGAAAAGGCATTTTGGATTTGGCGGTGGATAATCTTCCTACCGAAATTGCAAAAGATTCTTCGGTTGCTTTCAGCAAAGCGCTGTTGCCGTTTGTCCCCGGAATTGTAAATGCCGATTATTCAAAACCTTTTGAAGAAATAGATTTACCGCCCGAAATTAAACGTGCGGTAATTGTTTACAAAGGCAAATTAACACCCGATTACGAATATCTTAAAGAGCATTTGAAGA